>JBDTKB010000034.1:0-20399 GCA_039935555.1 Ginsengibacter sp.
GTATTATTTAAAGCCACTTCATACAGAGGGAGAAGGCTTTGCAGAATATCCTGACGTAAAAAATTACAATCTTACTCAAATAAATGTGCCGATGGGCTTTGGAGGTAAATATTACGTTTCTGATCGGGTTAATATTAGCCTTGAAGTGTTACACAGGCAAACCTTCACAGATTATATAGACGATGTAAGTAAAAATTATATAGACCCAAATTTATTTGACAAATATCTTTCGCCTGCAAACGCTGCGATAGCGAGGCAGATTTCAGATAAAGTAGTAGGAATAGTAACACCTGGAGTAACAAGATACGCTCCGGGAACTCAAAGGGGAAATCCTCAACAGGCTGATGCTTATTTTTCAGTTTTCCTAAAAATTGCAGTAAGAATAGGTCCGATAATCGATAATCTTTATGACCACAGGCAAGCCAATCAAATGCGCTGCCCTGCAAGGTTTTAATAACGCAGTAACAGATTTGCCTCTGTACATCGGCAAGGTATATTATAAAAGTTAATAACGAAATGCATGCACAGTCTTATGCGATGCTAACGCTCTGAAACCACAATCTTCTTTAACTTTGTTAGTATGCTTTGCCCTTTTTTATTTTTGATATTTGGCAAGCTCTTCTTTTAAAAATTCAGCAGTAAAACTTTTATTATTTTCTGAAAGTTCTTCTGGCGTTCCTTCAAATAATATCTTTCCGCCACCGCCGCCGCCTTCAGGACCCAGATCAATAATATAATCGGCAATTTTAATAATATCCATATTATGTTCTATTACCAAAACCGTATTACCACGGTCGACCAATTTATTTAGAACATCTGCGAGATGCTGAATATCCTGAAAATGAAGTCCTGTGGTAGGTTCATCAAGAATATAGAAAGTTTTGCCTGTGTCTCTTTTACTTAATTCCGTAGAAAGTTTCACACGCTGGGCCTCCCCGCCACTAAGCGTAACAGCGCTTTGTCCAAGTGAAATGTATCCAAGGCCAACTTCCTGCAACACCTTTATTTTGCGGTATATGTATGGAACATTTTGAAAAAACTCCACAGCTTCATCTACCGTCATTTCAAGAACGTCACTTATCGATTTTCCTTTATACCTTATCTCCAGCGTTTCCCTGTTGTAACGTTTGCCATTACATTTTTCACAATGAACATAAACATCTGGCAAAAAATTCATTTCAATTACACGCATTCCACCTCCTTCACAAACATCGCAGCGCCCACTTTTTACATTAAATGAAAAACGGCCCGCTTTATAACCACGAATTTTAGCTTCAGGAACGCTGGCAAATAAGGTACGGATATCAGTAAAAAATCCACAATAGGTTGCCGGATTACTCCTTGGCGTTCTCCCAATTGGTGATTGATCAATCTCTACAACTTTATCAATAAATTCAAGCCCTTTTATGCTTTTATAAGGAAGCGGTGTCATCTTACTTTTATAAGCATGAATGCTTAATAATGGATATAAAGTTTCGTTTATTAAGGTTGATTTTCCACTGCCACTAACACCAGTTACGCAAATAAATTTACCCAGCGGAAATTCTGCATTTATATTCTTTAAATTATTGCCTGACGCTCCTTTCAAATATAATATTTGTCCGTTGCCTTTTCGCCGGTGGATAGGAATTGCAATCTGTTTTTCTCCATTTAAATAAGCAGACGTAAGCGTATCAAGTTTTAATAGTTCTGCAGGAATTCCCATCGCCACAATTTCACCTCCATGCTTTCCTGCTTTGGGGCCTATGTCAATTAAATAATCAGCGGCCATCATAATATCTTTATCATGCTCCACCACCAAAACACTATTGCCAATGTCTCTTAAATTTTTCAGCGCCTTTATAAGTCGATGATTATCCCGCTGGTGCAGTCCGATACTCGGCTCATCAAGTATATAAGTAATACCTTGCAATTGCGAACCAATTTGTGTTGCCAGCCTGATGCGCTGCGATTCACCACCACTAAGGCTTCTTGATGGGCGACCTAAGGCGAGGTAATTGAGGCCTACATCCAATAAAAATTGAACCCGCTCTTTTATTTCTTTTATAATGTCTTTCGCTATTATATTCTGCCGCTTATTTAAACGTGATTCTATTCCTGTAAACCACTGTAATAAATTATCAAGATCCAACTCACTTAGTTCAGAAATATCTTTATTATCGATTTTAAACCATAAACTTTCCTTTTTCAAACGCCTTCCACTGCATTCGGTGCAAGTTTTTAATTGCATAAATTTTTCCACCCATGTTCGTAAGGAGTCGCTTGAAGTGCCGGAAGAAAACCATCGCCTCAACATATTCACAACGCCCTCATACTCTTCGGGAGTAGCAGAAACCTCTTCAGACGTTTCCATATCTACCTGCATCAGGTTAGTGTATTCATCTTTATTTTTCTCCGGAATATCCTCTTTGCCATAAAGTAATATATTTATTGACTTTGCGGACAATTGCGAAATTGGCTTATCAAGGCTAAACTTATATTTTCTGGCAATTTGCTGGACTTGTTTAAATACATAAGCATCTCTTTCTTCGCCCAAAGGAGCTATCGCACCTTCATTAATACTTAATTCTTTATTTGGAATAATACTCTCAAGATTTACCTGGTATACATTTCCAAGACCTTTGCATACGGGACAAGCGCCATAAGGCGAATTAAATGAAAAAGTATTGGGCGATGGTTCTTCATAGCTGATACCGGTATCTTCGCACATAAGTTGACGACTATATTGCACTTGTTCACCATTATCGTTCAATAATAAAAAGAGCAATCCATTACCCAATTGAAGCGATTTTTGTATACTTTGACTAATACGTAAATTATGCTCTTTGGTAACAAGCAAGCGGTCCACTACCAATTCTATGTCGTGAATTTTATACCGGTCAACCTGCATTTTCGGAACCAAATCTTTTATTTCCCCATCGATTCTCACTTTTAAAAACCCTTTTTTCCTCACGTCTTCAAATAATTCCCGGTAATGTCCCTTTCTTCCACGAACCAGTGGAGCTAGCAAACTCACTTTCCTATTTGAAAATTTAGAAAGGATATTTTCTACGATCTCATCTTCACTCCACTTCACCATTTTCTTTCCTGTGTTATAACTGAAAGCCTCTCCTATCCTCGCATAAAGCAATCGAAGAAAATCGTAAACTTCCGTTACTGTGCCAACAGTACTTCGCGGGTTTTTATTAGTAGTCTTTTGCTCTATGGAAATTACCGGCGAAAGACCGGTTATTTTATCAACGTCGGGCCTTTCCATATCGCCCATAAATTGACGGGCATAAGCAGAAAAGCTTTCCATATACCGTCGCTGTCCCTCAGCATAAATCGTATCGAAAGCCAGGGAAGACTTGCCGCTTCCACTAATTCCGGTAATTACTACCAATTTGTTTTTTGGAATTGAAATATCAATATTCTTCAGATTGTGTTCCCTCGCGCCAAATACATCGATCGATTCTTCCTGAGATTCAATTAACTCTAACTCCTGCTTCTTCCCTTTTGCCATAATGTGAGAGTACAAATTTACTATTAAAATGTTTGATGTATTTTAGGGTTAAGAAAAACCTTTGAGGGAAGATATAACGGGAAAGCGACTAAATTTTATTTTTCAAAACATTTGTGAAATATATTTCCGTATATTACTAAAAGCAAACTTTTTTATAATCAGCTTTGTTGAAATTTGTTAATTTATAAAGATTTTTTTTAAAATGTGAATATCTTTGTAGAGGTTTTATGAGAATTGCCTTTTTTTTGCATTTTTGTATGTTGTTTTATCGTAGCTTTAATTTCCTTTAAACTCTACACAATTTTGATGATTTTTTTGTACCCAAATCCAAATATTTGATTTCCTTTTTACAATAATTAAAATATTTGTCCGTTTTATATAATCAGTAACAGATTTTTTATTTTAGAATTTAAGAGTCTGGTAGCAGGACTTAATTATTTAAACCAAATTAATTATTACATTTGCCCTTACCCTCAATCTTAAAATCAATGAAAACAAAGTTGTTTAGTATCTTAGCAATTTTAGCTATTTTCTTGTTAGCCGGCTGTGGCAAGTCTGGCAAATCAAAAAGTAGCCTTCCTAATGATGGGCAGGTTCACGGTGTTGCTCCGTCAACCCGTTACATTTTGCCTAAGCCTCCGGGAATGGTTTATGTTCCACCGGGAACCTTTCATATGGGACCTAGTGACGAGGATATAAACTATGCATTTACGGCCCGCAATAAACAAGTTTCAATAAGTGGCTTTTGGATGGATGCTACTGAAATCACGAATAATGAATACCGCCAATTTACTAATTGGGTAAGGGATTCAATTGCAGGCACTCTTTTGGGTTACGTGAAACAAGGTTCTGACGGCAATGAATACCTTGATTGGAAAAAAGTAGAAACCATTAAATGGAATGACAAGGCAACTATGGAAAAAATAGATGCTATGATAGTTACTCCGGATAATAGGATTTTTGGTAAAAAAGAACTTGACCCTCTTAAAATACTTTATCACTCAGAGACTTTTGATTTTAAAGAAGCTGCAAAAAGAGAAAACGCAAACATGCCTCGCGGGAAGTTCATTACGCGATATGATATACCTGTTTACCCAGACACATTGGTTTGGGTTAGAGACTTTGCTTATTCTTATAATGAGCCAATGGCTAAACAATATTATAGCCACCCAGCTTTTGGCAACTATCCGGTAGTGGGAGTAAACTGGAAGCAAGCAACGGCTTTTTGTGAATGGCGCACTCATTTATTAAACTCCTTTTTATTAAATAAGAACAGAACAACAGAATCTCCATTTCGTTTACCTACGGAAGCGCAATGGGAATATGCTGCACGAGGTGGAAGATCTCAATCACCTTACCCATGGGGCGGCCCTTATTTAAGAAATAGAAAAGGCTGCCTTTTGGCAAACTTTAAGCCAGGTCGCGGTAATTATCCCGAAGATGGGGGCTTTTATACAGTAAGAGCTGACGCATATTGGCCAAACGATTTCGGATTATACAATATGGCTGGAAACGTGGCTGAATGGACCTCTTCATTATATTATGAAGGTGGTTACAACTTTCAGCACGATATGAACCCTGATATACGCTGGAACGCAAAAGACCAGGATCCTCCTCGTATGAAACGTAAAGTTATTCGTGGCGGAAGCTGGAAAGATGTAGGATATTTTTTGCAGACCAGTACAAGAGCATATGAATACCAGGATACAGCTAAATCTTACATAGGCTTCCGTTGTGTTATCGATTTACCACCAGTTACCAGTAAAAAAGGTAAAAAATAAATATTACTCCATAGAAAAAATTTTAGCAAAAAATCTTACTGCCTGTATTAATACTATTTAATATGGGCATTTTATTTTATGAACCAAACCAACTTAAATTAAAAACAATTAAAATCTAACTATCATGGCCCAACAACCCAAAAGAACATTTTTAACCCTAATTGACGTTTTAGTAAGCGCCGGTGCAGCCGTTGTAATATTTGCAGCCTGGGCAAAATTAACTCACCAATCATTTGCTGATACGTTACTTGGCATAGGTATGTTTACAGAAACTGGAATTTTTCTTGTTTACGCCGCGATTGAGTGGGTGAAGCCTCAAAGGCATGACCACGCAGCTCCTGCTGCTGAGGTTGAAACCGTAAAAGGAAATCCGGCATTACAATCTATGGATAAAATGCTCATGGAAGCGGATATAACACCGGCTAATATGAAGAGGCTGGGTGATAATTTCCAAAAATTAGGCACCACAGTTTCCCAGCTCGGTGAAGTGGGTGATGTAGTAAAGTCAACTGGCGATTTTTCTGCTAAAACAAAAGAAGCAACTTCCGCCCTTGGAATGATGAAAGAAGCTTATGTAAATTCCGCCAACACAATGAGCAGCTTCAACAATGCTGCCGATAGCGCCAAAGGCTTTCACGACCAGGTACAGGTACTTACAAAAAATCTCGGTTCATTAAATACAATTTATGAATTGGAATTGAATGAAAGTAATAACCACCTAAAGGCTTTAAACAGTTTTTATGGCAAAATGGCAGAAGCAAGTCAGGTAATGGTTTCTACTGTAGAGGATGCCCAATCTGCTAAAGTACAAATTGGTGCGTTAGCTAATAATCTAGGCAAATTAAACCAGGTTTATGGTAACATGCTTAGCGCAATGCAGGGAAGACAGTAATAACAACGAATAAATAAAAGAATCCAAAATCGAAAACCTAAAAGTAAAATTTAAATAACATGGCATTACCCAGAGAACCGCGGCAAAAGATGATCAATGTGATGTACCTCGTACTCACAGCCATCCTCGCCCTGAACGTATCCAACGAGGTAATTAGTGCATTCCGAGTTGTAAATAAAAGTTTGGAAACCTCCAATACGAATATCGCTGCTTCAAATGCTACTTTATACAAATCTCTTGACGAAAAACTTCACGAACCGCAATCAGCAGAAAAAGCTGCAATATGGCAACCACGAGCTTTGCAGGCGCAACGCCTTTCCGGAGAAATGATGAATTATTTGGACAGCTTAAAACACGCACTTGAAGTAGCTGCAGATCTTAAAATGAAAGCACCGGTTGAAGGATCTACAGATAGCGTAAAGGACTTTAAGGCAGAAAACCTGGATGCTTCTACAAGATTATTTGAAACAAATGGAGAAGGGCCAAGGCTTCAGGCAAGGCTTGATCGATACAAAGAAGCTATGCTTAAAATTGACCCATCCATAAAGGCACAATTTGAAAGTTCATTTCCTGTAAGCACGGTACCTCCTAAATCCCAGGAAGGAAAAAGTAAAGACTTCACCCAGTCTTTCTTTCACATGACTCCAACAATTGCAGCCATTACTATTCTGAGTAAATTTCAGAATAATGTAAAGAATGCGGAAAGTGAAATAGTAACCTATTGTCATAGTCAAATTGGAGCCGTTGAAGTTCACATGGACCAGGTTGGGGTTCTTGTTGGTCAAAACTCCAATTACTTAATGCCCGGGCAACAATTGAGTGTAACAGCAGGTGTTGGTGCTTATAGTTCTGCGGCCTCTCCATCTATTACAATTAATGGTAGCGGCGTTGCAGTTAATAACGGACAGGGTACTTATACAACAACAGTAGGCGGAGCCGGTGAGCAGTCAGTAAATGTGAACGTAACCTTTAAAGATGAAAACAATAAGCTGGTTACAAAATCAACAGTTGTAAAATATACAGTTGGTAGGCCGGGTGGCGCAGCAGTAATGCTTGATAAGATGAACGTATTTTATATTGGAGTACCAAATCCCATTACAATCTCTTCAGGTACGGGTTGGGACAAAACACATGTTACAATGACTTCTGGAAGCTTAACAGCAGCAAGCGGTCCTGGAAAGTTCATTGTAAATGTTACTGCAATTGGTAAAACAACTATCAATGTAAATGCAGATGGAAAAAATAGTTCTTATGATTTCAGAATCAAAAGAATTCCTGACCCAATTTTAAAGGTTGGGCCAAGCCAGGGTGGTAGAATGCAATCAGTAATTTTCAAAAACCAGCAATTTTGCAGGGCAGATTTAGAAAATTTCGATTTTGATGCCAGGTTCAGTGTTCAAAGTGCAACGGTCTATTTCTCAGGAGCTAATTTCCCAAGTGTACAGACTGCCTCTATTAGTGGTGGAAGCCTTGCTGGCATCTCTTCTCAATTAGCGAAGTGTATTCCAGGTACTTCCATTACTTTTGACAATGTAAAAGTTAAAGGACCAGACGGATCTGAGAGAACCATCCCAGGACCTGGATTCATATTATATTAAAAAGAATAAACAACAAAATGGCTATGAAAAATATCATTGTAAAATGCATTTTCTTATCTCTTTTCCTTGGCGTACTCGGGAATGTGTCAGAAGCGCAGACGAAAAAGAAAACACCTTCCCGATCAGTAAAGAAACGTACAACGGCTAAACGGACGACAAATTCTAAAACAAAAGCGAACATAAACCCTAGTGTTAAAGTGGACACTGCCGTGGTTATAGCTCCGCCAAAAATTGATAGTCTTCCTATAGAGATTGTGAAAAAATCTTTACGGCCAAATGATGCAATTGAGCGTAACCTTGTCAAAGAGAGAACGCCTCTTGCATATGAAAATCTGCGTGAAGATGATGCCGTTTACCGTGAAAAAATATGGAGAGAAATTGACACCCGTGAAAAAATGAATTTGCCTTTCCGTTATTCAGCAAATGAAGATAATGGTAACCAACGTTTTATTTCGATACTTTTCAAGGCAATTCAAGATGGTCCGGATAATGGCGGAGTGACTGTGTTCAGCCCGGTTGATGATCGCTTTACAACACCGATGACT
Source organism: Ginsengibacter sp. (assembly GCA_039935555.1). GTDB lineage: Bacteria > Bacteroidota > Bacteroidia > Chitinophagales > Chitinophagaceae > Ginsengibacter. Next base: position 8,319 of record JBDTKB010000034.1, read on the forward strand.
GTTTCGGAAGTAGCTGATAAAATTTCAGGTGGCTCGGTTCAGGTTCCAATTACAGACTCATTAGGAAATGTTACTTCATATAAAACAGTTACAGCCGAAGTAAACCTGGATTCATTTTATAAATTCAGAATTAAGGAAGAAGTAATTTTTGATAAGGAGAGTTCAAGATTATTCTGGAGGATTTTGGGTATCGCACCTGTTAAAAATGTGATAACATCAGCGGGAATTAATTTAGGTGAAACAGAATTATTTTGGGTTTATTATCCTGATATGCGTCCAATATTTGCGAAGTATGAAGTGTACAATGGCAAAAACTTTGGAGCACGTATGAGTTGGGAAGAACTTTTTGAAAGCCGTATGTTTTACGGACGAATTATAAAAAGCACCTTGGACAATCCTTTTGACCAGTATTTGTCTCAACAACAAGGGCTTAAAGACAGTCGCATTTTGCAATTACTTGAAGGTGAAAACATTAAAGATAAGATATTCAATTACGAGCAAAACCTTTGGAGTTACTAATACTTAATAGAATTATTTGAAAAGGAAGCTTTACGGCTTCCTTTTTTTATACCCGTTATTTAAATGAAATGTGGAAAAAATACTAATCTGGAAAACCATGTACTAAATTATTAAACCTATTTTTATGCCGGTTTTTCATAGGATATTGGATTTTAAACAGGGCTGGATTTTTATCCTGGCCCTTTTTTTTGAAAATTACTTAGCTGTATTCTCCACCTCGCCAGATGAAGCAAAGTAATCTACAATAATATTAGCTTTAGAATTTCCTACAATTTTTGAAAGTTCTTCATTAGATAGCTCCCTTATCTTTTTTACAGACTTATAAATTTTCAAAAGACTATCCGCTGTATTTTTGCCAATTCCTTTTATTAGTTCCAGTTCATTTACAAAAGTTCCCCTGCTTCGTTGGTTTCGGTGAAAATTGATTCCAAAACGATGCACCTCGTCCCTTATTCTTCGAATCAATTTTAAACTGGCGCTATCCCATGGAAGTTTTATAGATTGCTGATCCCCCGGAAAAAAAATCTCCTCTTCATTTTTAGCCAGTCCAACTATTGTCGTCTTTCCTTGTAAATCCAATTCCCTTAAGCCTTCTACGGCTGCATTTAATTGCCCTTTACCGCCATCAATAATAATAAGTTGTGGGAAAGGTTCATTTTCTTTTGAAAGTCGTTTATATCGCCGTGTTACAACTTCGTTCATACTCGCGAAGTCATTAATTCCGGTTACAGTTTTAATATTGAACTTGCGATATTGGGGTTTGTCAGGCATTCCGTCTTTAAAGTAAACCATCGCCGCAACGGGATAACTTCCCTGGAAATTAGAATTATCGAAACACTCGATATGAATTGGCAAATCGTGAAGGTGCAAATCCTCCTGCAATTGGCGCAATACAGATAACTTTTCCTTATCTGACTTTCCTTCGAGCTGAAGCATTTTTTTATGCCTTAATTCTTCGATAAAATAATTGACATTTTTTTCAGAAAGCTCTAACAACTTTTTTTTATCGCCAGCCTTAGGGCTGGTCACAATAACATCAGTTTCAGGATAATCGATTTTAAATGGAACTATTAATTCTTTTGATTCACTGCTGAAAGTATTGCGCAATTGACCTATTGCAAAAATCAAAACTTCCTCTTCGGTCTCCTCCAGTTTTTGCTCCAATATTATTGTTTTAGTCAAAATTATTGTACCCTCACTTACCATTAAATAATTTACATAAGCCGTATTCTCATCTTTTAAAATAGAAAAAACGTCCAGGTTGCCTAAATGCTCATTTACCACCTGCGATTTTGATTTATAATTTTGAAGGTGCTCAATTTTTTTACGAATTAAGTCAGCCTTTTCAAATTCCATTGCATAAGCACGTTGCTCCATTTCATTTTTAAAATGATGAATTACGGGATTTAAATTTCCTTTCATTAAATTCTTAAGGGTTGCTAATCCTTCGCTATAATCCTCTGGTGATTGCAAACCTTCGCAAGGACCTTTGCAATTACCCAGGTGATATTCAAGACAAACCTTAAACTTTCCTTTTCGTATATTCTGCTCCGTTAGATTGAGCTTACACGTGCGTAATTGTACATTTTGCTTTATGAAGACTAATAATTCACGAACTCTGCCAACGGAGGTAAATGGCCCCAGGTATTGAGAGCCATCATTTATTTTAGACCGCGTTAAAAAAACCCTTGGAAATGGTTCATTTTTTATAACGATATACGGATAAGATTTATCATCTTTAAGGTTAATATTAAACTTTGGCTGAAATTGTTTTATAAGTGAATTTTCAAGTAAAAACGCATCCTGCTCACTATTGACAATTGTAAATTCTATTTTAAAAATTCTTCTTACCAGTTCATGGGTTTTATAACCTGTAAATGTTTTTGTAAAGTAAGAGCTTACTCTTTTACGGACATTTTTTGCTTTACCTACATATATTAATTCATTTTTGCCATCAAAGTATTTATATATACCCGGCTGATTTGGCAGTGTTTTTAATATTTTTTGAAATTCCCCGCTAGTCATTTTAAATCATTAATTTCTATTGAAACCAGTAAAATCCTAATCTTCAAAATCCCATTTCATTATTTCTTCTGTTATTACCGCTTCTTTTTTTGGTTCCTGAACAATTCTTCTGATGCTGCACCATTTGTTTACTTTCCACGTTAGTTGCGTTGTTATATTTTGGCCATTCACAACTTCATCTTTCACTAAAAAAATTCGTTGCACCGTACCCTTTTGTGGATCAATATAAACGTCCCAGTGATTTAATTTTATTGAATCTGGAATAGTTGATTTTAGATCATAAGTTAGTGTGAGCGCATTTATTGTTTGATCCAAAAAAGACTTTTCAGTAAAATATTTTTGCATTGATGCCGAGTCAATTACCGGCCAGAGAAAAGGAGCTGCAAATGATCGTATGTCTTCCTTTTTGAGCCAGACAGAATCTTTTTTATCGCGGCTCATGGTAATTTTGACGGGAGTTACCGGCATGCCTTCAATTTCATTTAATTGCCCCAGAAGAAATTGCGTAACAGGAAAAAATGATTGCTTTTCTTCAACATTATTCACCTGGGAAATATCTCTTTCCTGGTTATTGTTGCAAGCTATAAAAAAAAGGAAAAGTGATAAGCCGGCCGCCTTCAAAAGTTTCTGCATCTGCAAAATTACAAATTAAAAAAACCGCAGCAAGACCAGGTAATAAAGTCTTACCCAAAAAGATCTTAAAACGCTAAATGAAAAAGCTATAATTTATTTCAGTAGATAAATTCTATTTTGAAATTCCAATTCTTATTCCGTAATCAATTAAATGCTCCTTAATTGTATAGGTTTTTTGATACGTTGAAAACCACTGGTAACGTACATTTGGCCCAATATTCCATTTAAAATTATGAGACTTGAAAGTGATAAAAGCATTAAAATTGCTGCTCATGTTCCATTTACGTAAAAGAGATGGATCATTTACATAATTCCTTCCGTTAGAAGATAAAACATAAGCTTCACTTTTAAAAACGTAAGAAGGTTCCATATTAGCGCCGGCAGTAAATTTAATTTTATCATTTCCTCCAAGCTGGTATTGTAATCCTATAGGAATGGATGCCTGCCAATTATAATTTCGCAACGAAACAGCAGTTTGACCGGTACCGTCGCCATAGTGTGAAATATAACTCATAGGAAAATCCACACCATTTTTTGGGTCTCTCAAAATTAAGGTTGCAAAAGTTGGATGTACTTCGTTTGAGATAATTTTATATCCCGAATACGTTAATTGAATGCCTGTTGTGAATTGCAATTTTTTGGTGATACTATATTCCATTTGAGCGCCTGCTTCAAAACCCAACGCCGGGTTATGCAGGACTTTATTCTGCGTTTGATTTGCCGCTAATGCAATTGAAAAATTATTGTTTGGAGCCTCTTTTATCGCCTGGCCACTAAAGGATACACTACTCATTACGGGAGCCGCGTAATACACCCAATTTACTTTTTCGTTCCTTTTCTTATGAAGTTTTGATATTTTCTTATTTACTTTAGCAGTCTTCTTTGCAACATCTGCCTCACCTGTAATTTTTTCATCGAATTGTGTTTTATCGGCGTTGTTTACATTTTCATCAAGAGATTTATTTACTTTTTGTGTTGGTTCAATTTGTGAAGCAATTTTTGTTCTTGATTCAAAATTCGGGGTATTGATAAACACAGTTTCCCTTTTCGTTAATTGCTCCACGCTCGTGTTTGAAATATCTTCTGTTTCTATTTGCTTTTGATCCTCGTCTGTAGTTGTTGAAGTTTTAGATATTAAACTGGCTTTAAAATCGTAAATAGAAGTTGATGCAATCGCATTATTTGGAGTTGAGGTGACATATCCGTTATTCAATTTATTAGCATTACCAGCATTATTCGTTATGCTGTTATTATTTGCATCAATATTATCAGTACTATTTGTGTAATTGCTGTTTTGCTTATTATGAATGTCGTTAGAGTTATTAGCTAATAACTGCTCTGGCACTATATTTTGTGGCTTACTTCCTAAATCTTTTTTACCTGATGAAATGTTATTAGAAGATACCTCATTCTGTGTGGGATTATTTTTTTCTATTACTTTTTCTTTTAAAAGGACGTTGCCTTTTGCTTTATCTTCAACCTTTGCCCGCTGATTAACCAATAAATTATTTGAAGCAATCGTGTTTTTGGAAATAGCAGAAACTGGCTGGGCAGCGTTGTGAGTGTTAAGATATCCAACGCCTATGAGTATAAAAATTAATAAAAGTGAAATGGTAACTGATGGCCACCGTCTTCCCGGATGTAAGTCATTATATATGCCATGCCACACTTTCTTTGAGGGAATCATTTTAAACTGATCTGCATGGTCTTTCAAAGACTCTTCAAAATCATTCATAAAAAATTTACGTTCCATGTGTTCACATAATTTCAGTTATTGGTAATATTTACTAACACTATCTCCATTGTACAAATCTTAACGGCTTCCCGAAACCATTCTCATATTTTCCCTTGGCTGCTGAATGATTTTCTTTTTCAATAGAATATCTTCAAGCATTGATTTTGCCCTTGTGTATTGCGATCTACTGGTACTTTCTTCAATATCAAGAATTGAAGCAATCTCCTTATGCGAATAACCCTCAATTGCATAAAGATTCAAAACAGTTTTATACCCAATCGGCAATAATCTTATACATTCCACAACCTGCTTAGCCTGCAATATTGACGGAATATTATTCTCATTTAAATACATGCTGCTGGCATGGAAAATATCGACGCTGTCAGTAAATTTTTTATTTTTCTTCAGCACATTAATACAAGTGTGCACTATTATTCTCCGTATCCAACCTTCAAGGGCACCTTGCCCCTTGAATTGATGAATTTGACTGAATATTTTTATAAAACCTTCCTGCATCATATCCTCCGCATCTTCCCGATTTCGGGCAAAACGATAGCATACACCTAGCATTCTCGGGCTAAATCTATTGTATAAAAACTCCTGTGCTGTGGCAAGATTTTCAAGGCATCCTTGCACCATTAGCTCCTCAGTCATAATTATTGCTCGGTTTAACCCTACTAAGATATGACAAATAATAGGGATAAATGCTGCTTCCAGGGGAAAATAATCCTGTTAATTTATGGAAGAGCATCTTATTTTTTTTTTGATATAAAACTATTTTTCTTTTCTATGGCACTTTTAATTTGCCGTTAAAGTAAAATAACCGGCCTTCCTTTATTTTATTTCAATTTTTTCTGTCTTACATGGGAGGTGGACCAGGCCTGTTACTTTTAAGACTATCTGGCGGGTAAAGGCTTTCGATTTGCTTTCGCGAAGCTGAAGTCCAGTTTGCAATTTGCAGCTTTTGGGCATCACTTAAAACTGCATCGCGGTGAATTAAAGTATAAGAAGTTAATGGCATGTCGCCTCCCTTCACTTCTTTATTAATTTCATCAAACAATTTATACTGCCTTCCAATTTTATAAGAAGTAAATATCGAAAAATTGAGGTGCCTCTTACCTTCTTGTATGTGACCATTCAGGAACCACGCAACCGGCTGAAGGTCCCAGTACCAGGGATATCGCAAATTATTACTATGGCAATCGTTACATGCCACTTTAAAGGTAGCCTTAAGGCTGTCAGGAATTGCATACTTTGTTGTAATATCATTTACTGCTATGCCTTCGGAGATATTTTTTGAAGGCCGGAAAAATTGTATAAATACTAAGGCAACTAATAATACAATTAAGGTAAGTCGAATTGCTTTTCTCATTGGTTTCTTTATATGGTCTAAGCGTTTGTCAAAATATCGCCGGACATTTGTTTAGGAATTGGCAAATGCATCATCGATAAAATAGTGGGTGCGATATCCGCAAGTTTCCCGGGTTTTATCGTTCCTTTAAATTCATTGTCAATAATAAAAAATGGCACAAGATTTTTAGTGTGCGCCGTATTGGGAGTTCCATCCTCATTCTTCATGAAATCTGCATTGCCATGATCGGCGGTAAGAAAAATCGCATAATCACTTTTTAACGCGGCGGTCACTATTTTTTCTACACATTTATCAACCGTTTCAACTGCTTTTATTACGGCTTCCCAAATTCCAGTGTGGCCTACCATATCCGCATTTGCATAATTGAGGCAAATAAAATCAGCGGACTTTTTTTCTATTTCAGGAAGCAAAGCATTGGTTACTTCAAAAGCGCTCATTTCAGGCTGAAGATCATATGTGGCAACCTTAGGGGAAGGAACCATAATCCTGCTTTCACCTTCAAAAGGTACTTCCCTTCCGCCACTAAAAAAGAAAGTTACATGCGGATATTTTTCAGTTTCTGCAATGCGAATTTGTTTTCTTTGATTAGCGGACAAAATTTCCCCTAAGGTATTAACCAGGTCATCCTTCTCAAAAATTACATGTAAGTGCTTAAACTTATGATCGTATAAAGTCATGGTAGTATAATCAACTTTTAACGGCGTCATGTTATATTCGGGAAAGGGCGTTTGAGTAAGTGCTTCGGTAATTTCCCTGCAACGGTCGGTTCTAAAATTGAAACAAATTACTGCATCGCCGTCTTTTATCTTACCCTCCGGAGTTGCTTCGTTTATGATAGGCTTTATAAATTCGTCTGTTATGTTTTCTTCGTAAGAAGTAGTTATTGCTGAAAAAATATCGGCTGTTTTTTGGCCGGTTCCATAAACCATGGCATCATATGCAAATTTTACTCTTTCCCATCTCCTATCACGGTCCATGGCATAATACCGGCCTGTTACAGTTGCAATTTGACCTGTAGTAACATCAAGGTGAGCCTGTAGTTCTTTTAAAAAATGGATACCGCTTTTTGGATCTGTATCACGACCATCTGTAAACGCGTGGATATATACGTCCTCAAGCCCATTCTCTTTACAAATAGAGGTAATCTCTTTTAAATGATTTATGTGGGAGTGCACTCCACCGTTGCTTACTAAACCTAACAAATGCAGCGGCTTTTTATTCTTTTTTGCGTAGTTGATGCTATTGAGAAGAATTGGATTTTTGGCAAACTCTCCTTGTTCAATAGCTACATTAATTCTTTCCAACTCCTGGTAAACTATGCGCCCCGCACCAAGGTTCAAATGCCCAACTTCGCTGTTGCCCATTTGCCCGTCAGGTAAGCCTACGGCTTTGCCACAAGTAACCAATGTGCTGTGCGGGTATTTATCATAAAGCGAACTTACAAAAGGAGCTTTTGCATTTTGAATGGCATCTACCGCTTTCGATTTACCCAATCCCCATCCATCCATTATAACTAAAATAACTTTTTTTGTTTCCATTTTTCAAAGCTAATTATTCAATCTTAGTTTTCCTTAAATTGTTTAACTCCTATCAAGTTATTAACTTACAGGTTAATTTGAAAATCGTATTAACCTTCATTGGCACGTTTTTCGTAAAATACATGTATCCCAATTATTAAACTATGAAAAAAATATTACATCTTCTTTTTATTATGGTTTTGTTTTCATCTTTCATCTCACTTTCTTTTACAGATGTCGTTAAAGCGATAAAAGCCGGTGATGCCACAGCGGTTTCTAAATTTTTTGATAATACTGTAGAAATTACCTTGCCGGAAAAAAGCAATTCTTATAGTAAAGGACAGGCCGAAGTGGTATTACACGACTTTTTCGCCTCCAATGGTGTAAAGGATTTTGAGGTACTTCACCAAAGTGAAAATTCAGGGTCCCAGTTCTGCATCGGAAATTTACAAACTAACAATGGAACGTTTCGCACTACTATTTTTATGAAGCAAAAAGGTGATAAAGACCTTATACAGGAAGTTAGGTTTGAAAAGTAAGTCTTCACCTTCGTTACAATTTTAATAACAAACTGGCCACTCTCCTGTCAACAGTTTGCGATAGGACAATATTTAACCCGCATGTCATATTTTTGTTAGCATGACTCATGAAGGGATTTTCCAAAAAAAGTTACGCCATCTCATTAAAAATGCATTAGATGAGGACCTCGGTGATGGCGACCATTCTACGCTAGCATGTATAGATCCCGGTGCCCGTGGAAAAGCTATTTTAAAAATTAAGGCGGAAGGAATTTTAGCTGGAATTGACATTGCTGAAAAAATATTTTCGTTTTCTGATCCATCATCTGTATTAAATAAATTTAAAAGAGATGGCGATAAAATGAAGCCTGGGGAAATTGCTTTTGAAGTGGAAGCAAAAATATTTTCCATACTTTCCTGCGAAAGGCTGGTTCTTAATTGCATGCAGCGCATGTGCGGCATTGCAACGCTTACAAAAGAATATGTTGATAGATTAACTGGTTATCATACGAAACTTTTAGATACGAGAAAGACAACCCCTAATTTTCGATTGCTGGAAAAAGAAGCAGTGCGAATTGGCGGGGGTTACAATCATCGGTTTGGCTTATACGACATGATCATGCTAAAGGATAATCATATTGACTATAGTGGCGGCATTGAAGCAGCAATAACAAAAGCCTGGCAATACGTCCAGGAAAAAAAACCGGGATTAAAAATTGAGGTAGAAACCCGCAGTCTCAGCGATGTAAAAATTGTAATGCGTATTGGAAAAGTTAATCGAATTATGCTGGATAACTTTTCACCTTCACAAATTATAGAAGCCTTAAAGATTATCAATGGCGCTTATGAAACTGAAGCCAGCGGTGGAATTAATTATGAGAATTTGGAATTATATGCAGCAACCGGTGTAGACTTTATTTCAAGTGGTGCAATAATACACCAGGCTACAAGTTTAGACCTGAGTTTAAAAGCCGAAATAATACAATAATATGGCGAAGAAAAAGTTATATACAGGTGCGGGTGGTATCATTTACTCCACCGATTCGAATTTTAAGCCTGAAGAAAAATAATAGATGACAAAACACTGCCTCCGCAGGAACAAATGTTGAAGGTAAGGTTGGATGCCAGGAACCGCGGCGGCAAAATAGTTACTTTGATTGAAGGGTTCTCAGGAACGAAAGATAACATCGAGCAGCTTGGTAAAAAACTAAAATCTTTTTGTGGTACCGGAGGCTCCGTAAAGGATCAGGAGATAATAATCCAGGGCGATAACAGGGAAAAGATTTTGCAATGGCTGCTTAAAATGGACTACAAAAAATCGAGGAAAATGTAGCTTTCCTTTGTTTAAAGATCTTACTAAATTGAATCAGTAAATATCATTAGTATATTTTCATGAGTTTCGATAACTTTATAACCAATCACAAGGCACATGATTTCAAAAATATCAGAAGGCGTAACGATAAGTGTTGAAACATTTTATCAGCCTGAATACAGCAATCCGATTACAAACGAATTCATGTTTGCCTATAGAATTACTATTGAAAATAATAATCCATTTACCGTTCAATTATTAAGAAGACACTGGTATATATTTGACAGCAATGCCGAACATCGCGAGGTAGAAGGAGAAGGTGTAATAGGAGTTCAACCGCTTATAAATCCTGGTGAAAAATATCAATACGTAAGTGGCTGTAATTTAAGAAGCGAAATGGGCAAAATGCATGGCATTTACTTTATGGAAAACAGCCACAACAAAAAAACATTTCTCGTAAATATTCCCGCCTTCGAAATGGTTGTCCCGCTAAAACTTAATTAAGTCCGGGGCTTATATTTTGCGTTGCTATAAATTTCATTCGCATCTGTTTTCATAAGCACAGGTAGTGTTGTTTCAGGAAATTTCTCTAAGTATTTCTTTACAATTTGAAAACCTGAAAACGTACCGATGTTGCCCGGCGAACCTTCACCCAATTCTTGGGTCTTTGGGCTTTCTCCAATATAATTTTTTATGATACTTTGCTCTGAATTATAAAGCAGGTTATTATTTAGAAAAAAATCCCAAATCACTGCTTCATTTGTATAGGAATCTTTTAGTTGGGCTTCAGTATAACCAAAACAAACATACTCCGGCGTGTACGGTAAGAATTTCGTAAGAAGAAAAATCCTTTTTCCATTTTCAACCATTTGCTCTATAAGGGCTTTGCCATTTGCCTTACCAGGATATAAGTCATCAATTATATTTCGCATACAGTTGACCGTTATGTGCGCCTGATCAAAGTTATTAGAAAGGTAGTCAGGGTATTGCTCCTGCCCTTCCGGGCTTCTATACATTGAAAAATTTTTACCCAGGTGAAGTTGAAGGCCGATTCCCAATCCTTCAGGAGTAAGAATGTCTCCCTGGGTTCCGAATGATGTTTCAAAATTTGCATTAATTGGCCCTATAAAAGTAATTACCGACTGCGGTAATTTGTAGGCAGGAAAATAAAACTTTACGAATTGTAAAGCCTTTGTTATTTGATCTGTTTTCTTAGTAAAATTTTTATACATTAAATCAGAAGAGTCTTTAACAGGGCGGTAATCGTGAAGAAATAATCGCACCGCACTGTCCTGCATATTACCGGGAATAAGCAAACTATCCATATCCAACCCAAGAATATTTTGAATAAAATCAGGAGTGAAGCGTGGGTATTTTACCAATAAGGATTTGATAGATTCAGCAACTTTTGTAGTATCCATTGCGAAGAAATCCTGCTCAAACCTTCTCGTTTCTAAATTTACTTTTATGGAAGAAACATCAGGAATATTTTTATGTGTGTTACACGAAAATAAAATAACAGTAGTTACCAGGATTACAACTTTCTTCATACAACAAAATAAAAGAAAAAATTGAACGTAAGCCGTGTTAAATGAGAAAACTATTGAATTTTTATTCTCTTAATTTTGCAAAATGAAAATAATTCTTGCCCAACAAAATTATCACATTGGCAATTTTGAAAGTAATACCTATAAAATTATTGAAGCAATAAAATTTGCAAAAACAAAAAATGCAGACCTGATCGTGTTTAGCGAAATGTGCATTTGCGGATATCCTGCGAGAGACTTCCTCGATTTTAATGACTTTATCAATAAATGCTATCAAAGCATTGACTTAATAAAAGTGCATGCTGATACAATTGGCGTAATAGTTGGCTCGCCAGATCGCAATCCGGTAAGAGAAGGCAAAGACCTTTTTAATGCCGCATTTTTATTATATGAAAAGGAGATAAAGGGTATTGCTCATAAAACCTGTTTACCAAATTATGATGTATTTGATGAATACCGTTATTTTGAGCCGGCATTCACCTGGGATGTGATACCATTCAAAGGAAAAAAAATTGCGCTTACAATTTGCGAGGATATATGGAACCTTGGCGATAATCCTTTATACCGAATTTGCCCGATGGATATTTTAATGGCTCAACAGCCAGATATGATGATAAATATTTCTGCTTCACCATTTGATTATACTCACATTGAAGATAGGAAATCGATCATAAAAGCAAATGTTTTAAAATATAAACTACCGCTAATTTATTGTAATGCCATTGGAAGCCAAACGGAAATTGTTTTTGACGGTGCATCATTAGTATTTGATAAATACGCAAATCTTTGTATGCAGCTTTCTCAATTTAAAGAAGAAATAACGGAGGTAAATATTAATGATGATGGTACTGTTGATGCAGCAGTTATTGAGCCCGCCATCGCAATGCCCAATCAACTTTCGGC
>JBDTKB010000035.1:0-6981 GCA_039935555.1 Ginsengibacter sp.
TTAAAAGTTTTTGAAGGATTAATTACGCCGACCGCAGTTCCATATGCATCTGTAAAAGTAGTGTCAACATATTCCTTTATATAATTTAGCCATACTTTTTGCCCACCGCTTTCGAAGCCTACGGGCGACGGTGTATTTATATAATTTTTTAAAAAATCAAGTGATTTGTCCTTTATCCCGGCAGTTGCTTTTTTACTTTTAGCCATAATTTTATTTAGTCTTCTATTTAATAGTTTGCAAATTTAAAGCTTTAAACTGAGAAGAAATACCAAAGCCGGCTGAAGCAACATCATTCCATCTATCCCCGCGAGATATATGAAATCTGAATTCGTTTTTTTAGTAATTTCTATAGTGATCAATGTGATAAAAGCCGAAATAATCATGGCAATTAAAATCATGAGATTTCCAAAATAAATAAATTGAATTATTGATAGGATTATGAATATTGTAAGGGAAATATAAGTAAGGTAATAAGATTTCTGCCGGCCTGAAAGAACGGCTATCGTGCTTATATTTTCTTTCCTGTCGATTTCAATATCCCTGATATCGAAAACAAGACATAATATAAACATGAACGCAAATCTTTCAAGAAAAATAAATAAGAATAATTTTTTATCAAAGGAAAAATTTACTGTCGGAAACCATACTGTTACCAGCGTCCATAATAATGACAGCGTAATAATTTTCATAAAGCCGTAATCTTTTATTCTCTTTTTTTTGCCGATCGGTATTACAGGAAAAGAATACAGGAACGCGATAATTGCCAGTATACCTAAAATGATAAAGTGATGCAACCTGAAACTTAAAAAACTAAATAGAATTAAAAAAATACCTGCCGGCAATAAAATCTTATGAATTTTTTTATTCTTTAATGACCAGGCTAATCTCCGGGAATCCTTTACTGCTGTTTTTTTCACCAGGTAATGAAGATTATACTGCGCTAAAGTGGCGCCAAATACAAAGCAATAAAAACTAATGTTATTAAGAGGAAGATTTAATAAAAAATTAGTTTGCATACACAACGCAACAGCACAGGCTGCAATAAAAATACTTCCGAATAAAATGAATGCTGCAATTTTTTTGAAGATCACTTTTAATAATAAAGTATAATTGGTGGAGACGAAACAGTGTCACTGGCATGTTTGGCTTTATCTCTTAAAACAAAACGAAACACAGCAGTATCATTCTTCGTGCACTTGGGAGCAATTGGTGAATAACCAGAAACGTTATATCCAAAAGTTACCGTCAAGTCACCTTTTTGATTTTTAGTTGTAGGAAACACAGGTAAAGGATAAAGCGTACTAAAATTACTCAGAGCGCAATTTGGCACAACTTCCTGCACATAAATGCTGTCAGTAAGGTCGCCTTCGGCGTCAGTAAATGATAAATTAAATTGCACCAATTGCTGGTTGCGCAAAGAAGTAGTATTTACCGATTTAAATTTTAGCGAAGGTGTACTGGAAAATTTATCTTTATTGCAAGACAGAGAAAGTAATACCAATATTGAAAATAAAAAAGTGTAGCGCATCTTTGTATTTTAGAAGATCAAATTTAATTATTTAAAACTGAATAACTTTTTAGAAATATCTAAATGGGAAGATAAAATTTTCTCAATCTCCCAAAATAATTTTGAGCAATTAGCCCTGGAAGTATTTCAATTGCAATATAAACAGAACATCACTTACAAAACTTATGTAGATACAATTGGAGTAAATCCCCAATTAGTGGGCAAACAGGAAAACATTCCATTCCTGCCAATCCAATTTTTTAAAAATAAGATAATAAAGACCGGTGAATTTGAACCTGAAATAATTTTTGAAAGCAGCGGCACCACCGGTGCAAATACAAGCCGGCATTTTGTTAAAGATTTATCGCTTTATAAAAGAAGCTTTACGCTTGGCTTTAATTTATTTTATGGCAATCCCAAAGACTGGTGTATTGTTGGATTGCTACCCGGTTACCTGGAGCGACAAAATTCATCGCTGGTAGCAATGGTTAATGAATTAATAACTGAAAGTGGCCATGCAAATAGTGGATTTTATTTGCACGATCACGAAAACTTATATGATGTGCTGCTTCAAAATGAATTAATTCAGCAACAAACTTTGTTGATAGGCGTAACCTTTGCGCTACTAGATTTTTCTGAAAATTATTCTATGAATCTTCATCATACAACTATAATGGAAACAGGCGGCATGAAAGGAAGAAGAGAAGAAATGACTAGGGAAGAAATTCATTCCCAACTGTGGAATAAGTTGGGGACACAACTGATACATTCAGAATATGGAATGACCGAGTTACTATCACAAGCTTATTCAAAAGAAAAGGGTTTGTTCAATTGCCCGCCGTGGATGAAGATATTCATCCGGGATGAAACTGATCCCTTAAATGTAATTATGCGTACTAATAAAACAAAGCCAACATCAGGCCTATTAAACGTAATAGACCTCGCAAACCTTTATTCATGCTCATTTATAGCCACAGATGATGTTGGCAAATTATACGAGAAAGGAGAATTTGAAGTAATGGGCCGCCGTGACCTAAGTGACATGCGCGGATGTAGTTTATTGACTGCGGTAAAATAGTAATGGTTTTCAAAAATTAGATTAACTTTTCAACATAATTACAGGCATACAATTTGTCTGGACTCTTCTTTATTCACTAAAACACAAAACAATGAAAAAACTATTATTTCTTGTAATGCTTACTTTCAGTATCGGCATTGTTGCCCACGCGCAAGACGATAAGGATAAAGTTAAAAAAACCTCCACCGTTCCGCAAAAAGTGCATAATACATTTAGCAAGCACAAAAAGCACAATGGTTACAGAACGAAACATAAGCACAATGGTGTTACACATAAACACATTGTGAATACCAAAGAAGGAGAAGTAAGAGATAAAACAAAAAAATAAAGATTTGATTTTGATTTGAAGCCGCCTCAAATTACGGCGGCTTTTTTATTATCTCCATTCATCGCGAAAGGGTGTTAAACAATAGCCTTTTTTGTTGGAATGGTAACTAATTTTTAATTCGGGTTTATTATTTTTTATAATCAACTTGTATTTTAAAATTAATAACTTTAAACGCAATCGAGCTTCCCGAATAGAGAAGCTTTTTTTAAGAAAAGGAATTACAAAGCAGCGTTACGCGGGTTAAATACTAATTGTTTTAATTTTTAAAGAAGATATGACTATTACAATCCTGATAACGTTGAGTGGTTTATTGCTGATAGCCTATATATTCGATCTCACCTCGTCTCTTACTAAAATACCTTCTGTTTTATTATTGCTATTGCTGGGTTGGCTCGTGAGGGAAGTTTCACAATTTATGGAAGTTACCATTCCGGATCTCACGAGATTTTTACCACTTCTTGGTACAATGGGTCTTATATTAATTGTATTGGAAGGTTCATTAGAACTTGATTTTGATAAGACAAAAAAAAAGGTCATAACAAAGTCTTTTTTAGTAGCACTACTGCCAATGCTTGCAATGGCCCTTCTACTTGCTTTCATGTTCAGTTATTTTGACCCGACTGCTTCCTTTAAAGTGAGCTTGACTAATGCCATACCTTTTTGTGTAATAAGTAGCGCCGTGGCTATTTCCAGCGTAAAAAACCTTGCCGCTAAGGACAGTGAATTTATAATATATGAAAGCAGCTTTTCAGATATTTTGGGAGTCCTTTTTTTTAATTACATAGCGCTTAACAGTGTTATAAATATACATTCTGCCGGCCGCTTCACTTTTCAACTTTTAATCATCGCATTAATATCCTTTATTGCCACACTCGGCCTCTCCTATTTACTAAGCAAAATCGAACATCCTATAAAATTTGTTCCTATTATTTTGCTGGTTATTTTGATTTATGCTATTTCAGAAATATATCATTTACCGGCGCTGATTTTCATTTTACTTTTTGGATTGTTTTTGGGAAATCTTGAAGAGTTAAAACAATTTAAATGGATACAAATTCTTAGGCCACGCGAATTGACGAGGGAAGTGCAAAAATTTAAAGAGCTTATTGTTGAAATAACTTTTTTAATAAGAGCGTTGTTCTTTCTTTTATTCGGTTACCTGATGAAAAAATCCGAAATATTAAATCCTGCAACAATTATTTGGGCAGTTGGAATCGTGGCAGCAATCTTTCTTTTTCGGGCCATTTTCCTAAAATCTTTAAAACTCCCACTTTCACCGTTATTGTTTATTGCACCGAGGGGCTTAATAACTATACTTCTTTTCCTGGCAATAGATACAACGGAAACGATACCTCTGGTAAGCACTTCGCTTGTGATACAAGTTATTATTTTAACTGCACTTGTAATGATGGTTGGCCTTATGGGAGCAAAAGATAAAGAAGAGATCACAGGAGAAGAAGAAGGAGAAGTGCAGGTAAGCTGATTTCTGAAGTAACACATTATGTGCGTCTATGCCGAACCGTTATTTTATTATTAATAAGCCCTTTAACATGGTCTCGCAATTTGTGAGCAACGATAACGTGCGGCTTTTGGGTAATCTTAATTATCCTTTTCCCGAAGGCACGCACGCAATTGGGCGACTCGATAATAACTCGGAAGGATTACTAATACTGAGTACAAATAAAAAACTGACCAGGTTACTTTTCCAAAGTGAGGTCCCTCACAAAAGAAAATATTTAGTACAGGTTAATGACACGCTGAGTAATGAAAGTATAGCACGCCTTCAAAATGGAGTTACCTTCAAAACTAAGGGCAGCGTACTGTACCAAACGTTACCATGCGAGGCAAATATTACCGATAAACCCGAAAAGATATTTACTAACGGAAAGGTCATAAACGAAAACCAGCCAACTTGCTGGCTTCATCTTACACTTACTGAGGGGAAATATCACCAGGTAAGAAAAATGATAAAAGCGGTACGGCACCGGTGCTTGCGGCTTATCCGCATTTCCATAGAAGAACTTGAATTGGGAAATTTACAACCCGGGCAGGTTTTGGAGATAGAAGAAGCGGAACTTTTTTCTAAACTGGGCTTATCAATGTAAAGCACTTTTTTTAATAAAAATATTCCCAATGGTATTAAAAACTGAATTAAAAAACAAATGTGCCGGTTTATTATTCCTGCTTTTTTAATGTATGATCTTTGATGAAAAAGAAAGCCATAAGTGCAGATACGGCAGCAAGTGAAGCGCAGATACGCATTACATCTACATATGCATTTATAAATCCATCTCTGTAAGCCACCTTAACCTTTTCCTTAATTTGGCCACTTAATACGGCGGGTATTTTAGCATCACCAAGGTTGGCCGCTTCAGCAACAATTTGCGCTTTTACTTCCGGCTTCAAAGAGAATTTTTTTACAGAATTATTTAGGAAACCAGTGAAAAATAGAATTGCCAAAGCGCCAATAATTGCGTTCGCAAACACATTTGCAATTCTACTTATTGCATTATTAATACCCGAAGCCGTTCCCGAAAAATGGTCAGCAACTGCGCCCATAACAGTGGTTGTAAGCGGAGTTACTGTAAAAGACATCCCTAATCCAAAAAGGACAATACCAGGAAAATAAGTTATCCAAAAAGAAGAAGGGCCATTGGTTACTTTAATAAATGATAAATAAAAAATTCCGATAGCAACTGTAAGAGGCCCTAAAATAAGAAACCATCTCGGGCCAAATTTATCCACCAGTCCACCCGACCATCTTGAAACTAAAATCAACAAAATTGTAAAGGGCAACAAAGTCATACCCGCCTGTAACTGGCTATAGCTTTGTATTTGAATCATATTTAATGTCAAAAATAAAATTGCTGAAAATAATGCACCGTACAGGAAAAAAGTAAGCAAATTAGCGCCAGCAAAAGTTTTGTTGCTAAACAATTGTAATGGCATCATTGGATGCCTGCTTTTTTTTTCAATAATAAAAAAACTGACCAAAGCAAAAACGCCTGCACAAAGAGTTACATATACCTGCCAATTGTTGAAACCTTTTTTTGGAATTTCTAAAAAGCCATAAGTTAAAAACGCCAAGCCCGCCACAATAGCTGCAGCCCCGGTATAATCAAATGTTCGAGTTGAGTTTTCATCGCGGCTTTCGGGCACTTTGCGCCATAAAATTAAAAGTGATCCAATACCAAGCGGAATATTTATAAAAAAAATCATGCGCCAAAGCCCTGCATCGGCAAGTGCTCCACCAAGTATTGGGCCGCCAATAGTAACTAATGTAGTTATCGCAGACCAGGTGCCAATTGCCTTTCCTCTTTCATTTTTACCAAAGGTTGCATTAATAATAGATAAGCTTCCCGGAATCATCATTGCGCCACCAACACCTTGAATAATTCTAAAAATTATGATATACAAAACTGATGGAGCAAAACCACAGGCAGTAGATGCCACCATAAAAATACCAATACCGATCATGAAAATTTTCTTTCTGCCAAGTTTATCCCCGATTGAGCCGGCGGGCAACACCAGGGCAGCCAGCATTAACAAATATGAATTTAGCAGCCAAAATAAATCAGTGCCAGTTGCACCCAAATCTTTTTGCAATGAGGGCAAAACCACATTTA
Source organism: Ginsengibacter sp. (assembly GCA_039935555.1). Lineage (GTDB taxonomy): Bacteria > Bacteroidota > Bacteroidia > Chitinophagales > Chitinophagaceae > Ginsengibacter. The sequence continues at coordinate 6,540 of JBDTKB010000035.1, forward strand.
AAGCCGTACCATCAATGAAGGCCATTGCTGATGCAAGAATAACCGAGGTCATAGTCCATTTACCTGTGGCACTCTTAAGTGAAATTTCCCGCATATAAAAAACGATTCTATACGAAAGTTAGTGATCTTTTAGTCTGCTTTTGAGAGTGAATAAAATTTTACCAGCCTTTGCTATTTTTCTCAAGTTGCTCCCAAAGACGAAGTTTGGCAGTTTAGTTTGCTTCTTTTGTACCTGAGCCTTGTTTTATCCATCATAGTTTATGTTAATAAAAAATGAAATTACCGGGCAATTAAAGCCAATAAGTGTACGTTATAAATATTCCCGGCAAGTTCGGGAAGCGAAAAAATCCAATTTTCAAATAATTATTATTCCAGACTGAAGTAGTAAATATTTAAAACGTCAACCCGGTACTATGAGCACCAAAAAAGAAAAAACCACCAT
>JBDTKB010000036.1:0-8383 GCA_039935555.1 Ginsengibacter sp.
ACAATAAAGTAATCGTCTTTCTTTAAGGGCTTAAATTCCGGGATGGGATATTTTTTAAATGGATCAAAACCGGAAGATTTCCAGCCACCGATGATTGTTGCTACCTGCTTAAAAACATCTTCGTGATTTACATCGCCTGCAATAGTTAATAGCGAATTATTTGGCCAATAGTATTTGTTTTTGATGGCTTCCATTTTTGCAGGTGTTGCAGATAAAATTACATCGTGATTACCAATCACATTTTTGCGACTATACAAATCACCATACAAGTGATGGTTGATCGTATCTCTTAAAGCGAAAAAAGGGCTCGACTCATTTCGTTGAAATTCACCATCAACAACAACGTTTTCCTTTTTCATTTCAGTTGAATCAAATTTAGGATATTGTATGGCCGCATTCATAAACTGCAACCCGGCGGTTAAATTGAACTTTGGTAATGTAAAAAAATAATTAACCCTTTCTGTATTGGTTGTTCCATTAAAAGAAATTCCGAGTTCTTTTACCCTGTCCATAAAAGCTTCCTGGCTTGGATAATCTTTATTGGCTTTAAAAAACATATGTTCATACAAATGGCTTAGCCCGTTATATTCCGGAGGTTCTGTATAGGATCCATTTTTTACTGCAATTTCTATGGTTGCCAAAGGAACACTATGATCTTCAATAACCATTACCTGCAAGCCATCAGGCAGCGTTTTTAGAAAAATATTTGATGGTAAAGACGATTGCGAAAAGCTGAAGAGTGTGGATAGAAGCGCAAATGAGAAAACAATATATTTTTTAACCATAAAAAATTTATAAACGATGAATAAAAGACCAGGTTTTTTAATTAAAAAAATTAAGGTACTAAAAAAAATTGAATGATGATTTCGGTTATGGATCAGTGGTAGTATTTAATATTATTTTTACGTGTATTCCTTTTATAAGTTTGCAATATGAAGATTGATATCATCTCGGTAATTCCTCAATTGATGGAAAGTTTTTTTGCGCATTCTATTTTAAAAAAAGCAAGAGAAAAAAAATTGCTTGAAGTGAATACGATCAACCTGCGTGATTATACAAATTACAAACACGGACAGGTAGACGATTATCAATTTGGGGGTGGCGCAGGTTTGGTGATGATGATTGAACCTTTGGTAAATGCAATTGAATCATTAAAGAAAGTAACGCAATATGATGAGATTATTTTTCTTACACCGGATGGCGAAATGTTGAATCAAAAAATCGCCAATGCTTTATCATTGAAAGAAAATTTATTACTGATTTGTGGACATTATAAAGGTATTGATCAAAGAGTGCGGGATCATTTTATCACCAAAGAAATTTCAATAGGAGATTACGTATTAAGCGGAGGGGAACTTGGCGCGGCAGTGTTGGTAGATGCTGTTGGCAGGCTGCTTCCGGGAGTTTTAAATGATGAAACCTCAGCTTTAATGGATTCCTTCCAGGATGATCTTTTAGCGCCACCCGTTTATTCACGCCCGGAAGATTTTCGCGGGTGGAAAGTTCCCGAAATTTTAATGAGTGGCAACCATGCAAAAATTGAAGAATGGCGGCACGATCTCTCTTTAGAAAGAACCAAAGAGAGAAGGCCGGATTTATTGCATTAATTTGAAATTACTTTTAGTAGAATTATTCTTTTTTTACTCCAATAACAGGTAGCTTTTTTTCCCGGATGATTGCATTGAATTTTGGCACATCCACTTCCATAATTGTTTTTAATTTATCAAGTTCTACATCAGCCTTTGTGGCTAAAAAAGAATAAGCATCTTTTACCTGTTGGGTGGGAGCGTAATTGCCAGAGGCTGCATAATCATATAAGCCCGAAACCTGGTCATTTAATCGTATAGGATAGTTCAAAACATCTTCTTCACTTTTTGCTTTTGTTTGATAAAGGGCTTCTTCAATCTTCGTCATCTTTTTGTTGATAGAGTCTGCCATACTTTTAATTTCACCTACGGTATCTTTGCCTTGCAGTGCCATAAAATCATTTATTTGTTTCCTAATTTCACGAATATTTTTAATAGCTTTTTGTATCTCCGAAAATTTATCCCTTACTGAAATCAGGAAGTTAAACTGGTCTTCATATTCCTTTTCCGTTTCTTTAAAATTAGGGTTGGCTTTTATTTTAAAGTCCACTGAATCACTTTGCTTTTTATCATTGTCAATACGAATAGAATAATTGCCCGGAATGGCTTTTGGCCCCGGCACATTACCATTCCATAAAATCATTCCATCTGTTTTTTCCGCAGGGGCATAGTGCATGTCCCAAACAAATTGGTTCATTCCTTTTGATACTTCAATTTTGCCAGTATCTCCGGAGGGCTTTGTGCTGAAGCTTCTTATAATTTTGTGATCCTTATCCAACACAAATATTTTTACAAGACTGCTGTCACCTACGTTGCCGAGCCAATAGTTTATTACCACACCGTTTGGAGGATTTATTCCAGCATTCTTTGCATTTAAATTTTGACTGCCGTTCATTCTCCATGCGTCGTCGGGTGGAAATATCCCGATGTCACTTTTAGTAATATTTTGATGAAGGTTTTGCACTACAGACAAGTCGTCTAATATATAAAAAGATCTTCCCTGCGTAGCAATAACAAGATCATTATTTTTTATCGTTAGATCGGTAATTGGCACCATGGGCAGGTTGAGCTGAAAAGGTTTCCAGTTTTCTCCATAATCAAAACTTATATACATGCCATATTCGGTGCCGCAATATAAAAGGCCCGGGCGTTTTTTGTCAGCACGGAGGCATCTTGTAAAATGCGTGGGTGCTATACCGTTAGTAATCTTTTTCCAGGATTTACCATAATCATTCGTAACAAAAATATAGGGTGTGTAATCATCTGTTTTATATTTCGTGCCAACAAAATAAGCCGTTCCCTTTTTTACCGGATCGGCTTCCACACAATTCCACAGCATCCATTTTCCTGCGGCGGGTGGCGTTACGTTTTCCCAATGAGCGCCTGCATCTTTACTTACATTAATGAGGCCGTCGTCGCTTCCTGTCCACAACAAATCTTTTTCAAGTGGCGATTCCATGGCGGTAAAAATGGTACAATAAACCTCTGCCCCTGTATTGTCCTGCGTTATGGGGCCGCCACTCGATTTTTGTTTGCTCTTGTCATTGGTTGTCAGGTCACCACTTAAAGGCGTCCATGTTGCTCCTTCATTTTCCGTAGCGAATAAAACATTGCCGCCGGCGTATAATTTTTTTGGATTATTGGGTGAAAAGAAAATGGGAAAATTCCATTGAAAGCGATATTTTGAAATATCGGCGCCGCTGCCTAAATCATAAACAGGCCATACGCTAACCGCCCTGTTTTCGCCGGTTTTATGATCAAACCTTGAAATAAATCCTCCATAATTTCCACCATAAACAATATCAGGATTTGTTGGGTCAGCAACAACATAACCACTTTCGAAACCCGCCGTTGGCGTCCAGTCACTTTGGTTTATATCATTACCTTCAGTTCTGGATAAAATTCGAACAGTTGTATTATCCTGCTGTGCGGCCAGCAAGCGGTACGGAAAATTATTATCGGTAGAAACCCTGTAAAATTGAGCAGTTGGCTGGTTGTAATACGTACTCCAATTATTTCCTCCATCAAAACTAATCTGTGCGCCTCCATCATCTGCCACAATCATTCGTTCGGCATTTTCAGGATCGATCCACAGATCATGATGATCGCTATGTGGTGTATTTATTTGCTTAAAAGTTTTGCCTCCATCTGAGCTTCTGTACATATTTACATTTAAGCCGTAAATAATATCAGCATTTTTTGGGTCACAATATATTTTACTAAAGTACCAGGCACGTTGGCGAATGTTTGCATCAGTACTCACATTGGTCCATGTTTCACCGGCATCGTCGCTCCTCAACAAGCCTCCTTTTTCTGACTCAACCAGGGCGAAAATTCTGTCGGGATTTACAGGCGACACCGCAATGCCAATATTTCCAATAACAGTTTTGCCAGGAAATCCTCTTTTATCGTCAAGCTTTTTCCATGTCTCTCCGCCGTCGGTGCTTTTCCATAAGCCGCTTCCTTTACCGCCACTTTCAAGGCTATAGGGTGTTCGTTTCATCGTCCAGGTTGCAGCATATAAAACCGCAGGATTCCCGGGTTCCATCACTAATTCTGCGCCTCCGCTTTCATCATCAACATACAATACTTTCTTCCATGTTTTACCTCCGTCAATTGTTTTATAAATACCTCTGTCAACTGATGTTCCAAACAGATGGCCCAGGGCTGCTACCCAAACTATATCAGGATTAGACGGATGAATAACAATTCGCATAATGTGTCTTGTATTATCCAGGCCGATATGCTTCCAGTTTCTGCCTCCGTCATCGCTGCGCCACATACCATGTCCTTCACTAACGTTACCGCGTAGGGTCGCTTCTCCTTCGCCCACATAAAGAATTGAATTGTTGGATGGCGCGACAGCGACACTTCCAATCGATCCTCCAAAAAATTTATCAGAAATATTTTTCCAGTTGCTTCCACCATCTTGTGTTTTCCAAACGCCACCGCCGGTGCTTCCAAAATAGAAAGTGTTTTTATCTTTATAATCGCCGCTAACGGTTCCGCTTCTGCCACCCCTGAAAGGCCCAACCAGCCTATATTTGGTTTTGCTTAATAAAATACTATCGTTGTCGCTTGCTGCATTTTCTTGTTTTTTTTGTGCCGAAGAAAATAAAGCGATAGAGATCGTTAATAAAAAAAAGGTGGCCTTTTTCATACTTTATAAATTGTATTTTTCTTTAGAATTGAAAATTAAAAGTAGTAAGTGTTGATCAAATGCAAGGATTTTGCAGCATGGAACCTTGGCGTTCCTGATTTCTATAGCCAACCAATATTTCTTACTGCCAACTTTAATTTGAAAATTTCTTTTGTTGAGCAGAAAGATTTTTTCATTTATTTGAAAACGATTTTTTTTTGAAATTTAATCAATCAAGGTCAAAAAAATTGCCGGCAAAAACCGGCTCATTTTTGTGATGAATAATTTTTTACTTAGAAGGTTTGTAAAGGCTTTCGTCAACTGGTTTATTTATTTCAATTTTATCAAACGTCATTGAACCAGCGCCCATTCCCTGGCCTTCTGTTTTTATTGTTTGTGGAAACATAACGCCATCTACATCTTTATAATCGCTAAAATCTGTAACGACTTCCTTTGGGCCGCCATTGTTCGGTCCGCCTGTTTCACCCATTTGTTTCGTTTGTACAAGCATATGTGTTTTAGTATCTATAAAAAAAGTAGTCTCTTTTCCGGCGGCATTGATAACAACTATTTTGTAAGCTTCCGTGCCGTTTGCAGTTTCCTTTCCTTGCAATTCAGCCTTGTATCCTTTTGCAGCATAATCAACAAGTGGCCCGGAAATATCAAGCTGGTCCTGCATGGTTTTAAGGCGCTCAGCCGGAATTTCTTCGGGCTTGTCGGATCTCATCGGAATGTAAGTCCAGCCTTTATCTGGCGTTACAATCGTATATCCGGAATTGCCTCCGAATTCAAAATCAACGCGGTTGAGTTTGCCATCAACTTTGGTAACTTTTACCTCTACCTCATTGCCCATCATCTGGCGGGTACCTTCTAAATAAATTGACTTAATACCAAGCAACTTTTCTTTACCGCCGCGCGCTGTAATGTATTGGTCAATAATGTCGTCAACGGATTGCCCGTTGGCAAATTGAACTAATACTAACGACAAAATGAAGACGACAAAAAGAACTATATTTTTCATTGTTTAAATTTTTTATGAAGATAAGAGATTAATTATCTCCTTAATATTTTCATTATTACATTTAATGATAAATTTAGACAAATACGGTGATGGATTACCGTTCTAAAATTTTAAAAATTAACAGATGAATTTTATTGTAGAAGGGAATATCGTTGACATTGAAACGCGTAGCATTTATTTTGGCACCGTTAGTGTCAACGATGGAATTATAGCATCCATAACGGAAATCGGGAAGCAGCGCGAAAATGTGCCATTTATTTTACCTGGGTTTGTAGATGCGCATGTTCACATTGAAAGTTCCATGCTTGTGCCAGGCGAGTTTGCAAAGCTTGCGGTTGTTCATGGTACTGTTGCAACCGTTAGTGATCCTCATGAAATAGCCAATGTTTGCGGCATTAAAGGCATTGAATTTATGATTGAAAACGGAAAGCAGGTTCCCTTTAAATTTTATTTCGGTGCGCCCAGTTGCGTGCCTGCAACTGATTTTGAAACAGCCGGCGCTTCTCTAAATGCAAACGATGTTGATGCGTTATTGGCAAGAGATGAAATAAATTATTTAAGCGAAATGATGAATTTCCCTGGTGTTTTGCATCACGATGAAGAAGTGGAAGCTAAAATTAATTCAGCAAAAATTTATGAGAAACCGGTTGATGGACATGCGCCGGGTTTGAGAGGCGCAGATGCAAAAAAATATATTGATGCCGGCATAAGTACCGATCATGAATGCTTTACAAAAGAAGAAGCATTGGAGAAATTAAATTATGGAATGAAAATTCTTATTCGCGAAGGAAGTGCTGCGAAAAACTTTGAAGCATTGATCGGTCTATTAGAAGATTATGAAAATGAAATGATGTTTTGCAGCGATGATAAACATCCGGATAGCCTGGTAAACGGGCACATTAATGAACTCTGTAAAAGAGCGGTAGCCAAAGGAATTAATGTATTTAAAGTTTTGAAAGCTGCCTGCATCAACCCGGTAAAGCATTACAATATGAATGTTGGCTTGTTGAAAGCAGGGGACGCGGCAGATTTTATTGTTGTAAAAGACCTTGTGGATTTTAATGTAGCCGCAACTTACATAAATGGAATATTAGTTGCGGAAAACGGCAGCTCAAATATTATCACTTCAAAATGTAAGTTGATAAATAATTTTGAATGCAGAAAAAAGGAAGTGAAAGATTTTATTTTCAAAAAAAATGGCTTTGAAAGGATGACCGTTATAGAAGCCTTAGACGGGCAATTAATTACAAATAAATTGTCTGTAGAGCCTAAAATTGAAAATGGATTATATGTGCCTGATATTGAAAAAGATATTTTAAAAATGGCGGTAGTAAACCGTTATTTTGATGCACCGGTTTCTGTTGGCTTTGTAAAAAATTTTGGATTGAAGAAGGGCGCCATTGCATCATCTGTTGCGCATGACAGCCACAACATAATAGCGGTTGGAACCAGTGATGAAAGTATTTGTAACGCCGTGAATATTATTATAGAAAATAAAGGTGGCGTTAGCTTCGCAGATGCCAATAATGATTCAGTTGATAAAATTTTGGCACTTCCTGTGGCTGGATTAATGAGCAATGAAGATGGATATAAAGTTGCTGAAATGTATACTGAAATTGACAAAGTCGCCAAGTTGTCCGGATCAAAATTGTCTGCTCCTTTCATGACTTTATCATTTATGGCTTTACTCGTAATTCCACATGTGAAGCTTAGTGATAAAGGTTTATTTGACGGAGACAATTTCACATTTATAAAATAAAGTTTGCAAGGCTTTTGAAATAATTTCAACCGGCAACCTCCGACAATACTTTACTATATTTGCCAACATAAAATTTATTCATGTCAGTATTAGTAAATAAGAATTCAAAAATTTTAGTGCAGGGTTTTACAGGAACAGAAGGCACATTTCACGCAACACAGATGATAGAATACGGAACTAATTTGGTTGGCGGCGTAACACCAAATAAAGGTGGAACAACTCATTTGGACAGGCCTGTATTTAACACAGTAGAAGAAGCGGTAAAAGCCACGGGAGCTGATGTGAGTATTATTTTTGTGCCGCCTGCCTTTGCGGCAGACGCTATCATGGAGGCTGCGGAAGCCGGCATCGCTTTAATTATTTGTATCACCGAAGGCATTCCGGTGCAGGATATGGTGAAAGTGAAAAATTATTTGTTGGATACTAAATCAAGGTTAATTGGGCCTAATTGCCCCGGCGTTATTACTGCCGGTGAATGTAAAGTTGGGATTATGCCTGGGTTTATTTTCAAGAAAGGAAACATAGGAATCGTGTCAAAATCAGGTACGCTTACTTACGAAGCTGCTGACCAGGTTGCAAAAGCCGGGTTTGGAATTTCCACTGCAATTGGCATTGGTGGCGATCCTATTATTGGAACTACAACAAAGGAAGCGGTTGAGCTTTTTATGAATGATAAAGACACCGATGGAATTGTAATGATTGGTGAGATTGGTGGAAGTATGGAAGCTGAGGCCGCAAAGTGGATCAAAGAAAATTCAACCAAGCCAGTTGTAGGATTTATTGCCGGGCAAACTGCTCCCGCAGGAAGGCGCATGGGTCATGCTGGTGCGATAGTTGGCGGCGCTGAAGACACAGCCGCAGCCAAAATGAAAATACTT
>JBDTKB010000037.1:0-7580 GCA_039935555.1 Ginsengibacter sp.
CTTCTTTTTTGAAAGGTACAAATCGTTCCATTTCCTTCCTTTTTACATAACCTTTTTGAAAATTATCTCTTGTAAATTGTATAAAATTTTCAGTGAGTAAAAGTTCCGTATTAATTGCAGATTTATCATTTGCGTTGACTACCATGCTATCGTTACCCATCAAATCATCCATTGTCCCCTGGAGATGTTTACTTTTTGTAGCAGTGTCTCCTACATAGTTTTGCAGGCTCCAAAATCCGAAAGCTTGTTCGGTTAATCCATCCTTTGCAAACCAGGCAAACTGGTAATTGCGGGTATTATAAAAACTACGTATACGTCTGGCAATAGAATCTGCAATTTTATTTTTTTGGATAAAATTTTCAACAGCTGAGCTATCGAGAAACATTCCGTTATATGCATTTTGCTCATTAATGCTATAATCTCGTTTACTTATTTTTTTTTTCTTTGGATGAATTATTTTCGGTTTTGTTGCCATTTTCGTCAGTTGAGTTATTGCTGTTTAGGTAATTACAGGCTGAAAAAAGAATCGAGGAAAGGATGATAAGGGTACTTATTTTTTTCATAGTTGGCAAATATACAAAAGGCATGCCTATACTTTGGTGAAAACAGTTTTGTAATGTCACCACAACATTTTTATATTGCAGAAATGAGGACGTTTGAAGACACATACCGCCACAAAGGAATGCGCAAAAAACTCATCGATAGCATCAGGGAAAAGGGTATAACAAGTGAGCGCGTGATTGAAGCGATGCTAAATATTCCAAGACATTATTTTCTCGATACTGCTTTAGATCACATCGCTTATGAAGACCGGGCATTTCCCATCCAGGAGGGCCAAACTATTTCTCAACCATACACAGTTGCTTATCAAACGCAGCTTTTAGAAGTTGAGCCCTATGATAAGATACTTGAAATAGGAACCGGAAGTGCTTACCAGGCAACAGTTTTGGCGGAAATGGGTGCAAATGTTTTTACAATTGAAAGGCAAAAAAAGCTATTTGAAATTAACAAATCGTACGTTTTTAAAACCAAATATAATAACATCAAATTTTTTTACGGTGATGGTTTCGAAGGCTTACCAACTTATGCTCCATTTGATAAAATTTTAATAACCGCTGCGGCTCCCTTCATTCCGCCGAAATTAATTGAACAATTAAAGCCAGGCGGAAAAATGATTTTACCGCTTGATGATGACGGGAGACAGAAAATGATTCGCATTACTAAAAATGAAGATGGAACTTACGAAGAGGAAAGCTTTTCAAATTTTTCGTTTGTGCCGATGCTTAAAGGCAGAAATTAATTTTGAATTTCGATAAATGGAATTTTTAATAACACATTATTTTGCGCTCATAATTGTCCAACTATTTTGGCGGCTTTTTGAGCAATATTATCCCAATAGAAATTTTCGAAAAAAGATGAATCGGTTGATTTGTCAATATTAATTGCTTCCTTCATTTTATCAGAGAAACTTTGCCAGTCCAAATTTTCACACAGCAACAATTTTCCATTACACAATTTTTCCTCAACGCCAATTGCACCATTCAATGTAGAAACCGCATTTAAATTATAGCCTATTGCTTCCACGAGCTTTGTCTTTATGCCGCCGCCATCGGTTACGGGATTTAAGAATATATCCACTCCTTTAAAGTACACACCTATATCGTCAACAAAGCCAGCGTATATTATGTTATTGTCTTTATTTTTTTTTAGTTCATCCATTTCTGCAGGCAAATTTTTTCCGCAAATAAATATTTTATAAGTAATATTTTCTTTAACGAAAATGGGATTGATTTTATCAACAATATTTCTCACTGCAGCAAGATTCGGGTGATAATCTAAGGCTCCATTGAAAAGAAATAAAACACTTTTCTCATCTATTGAGTATTTATTCAACAAAGTTTTTTTCGCTGTATCCCGTTCCAGAGTTGACGGTATTGCATTCCATGGAATGCCGAAAGTGATAACGGCAGTTTTTGCGGTATTTATTTTAAACTGATCAATAAAATAGCGTCGGTCCTGTTCTGTTATGCAAAATGTAAAATCAGCATTTCTGTGAATATATCTTTCATAATACCATAAAATTTTCCACCACCATTTTCCGGTTGTTTTGAATCTCTCGGATTCAATGTTATGAGAATGAAGGATCAACTTCACACCACAAAACTTTTTTAACAAAAGAGCCAGCCATCCATAATAAGGATGTTCAAGAATCACGTGCGAAATATTATTTTCCCTGATGATATTTTTTAGCAGGTTAAAATAAGAAACATCAATATACCTTAACCTTTTATTACTAAGTTTATTAATTATTTTGTATGGTGCTGCGTCTTCTGAATTTTCTTTTACCGTAATACAATAAAGATTATGATACCTGGAAAAATATTCATTAAAATTTGCTATTCCTTTTTGGCCGCCGAATTTTGCAGGAAATATTTTGTAAGGAACAATACTGAGCACATTTGCCATGAATAAAAACTTTAATCCAACAAATTAATATTATTTTGTTGAGACTATTTCAAACTGCTATTTTTTATGAAGGTAATTTCCTTTTTCTCAAAGTTCACAATCATATGTAACGTTGCATTTCTACTTTTTATCTTCCTCAGTAAATTAGAGTCGCAGAAACCCGTAACACAAGGTCCTGACGCAGTTGTGGCGGTTTCTTTTTTTGAAAACATCATCATTACGCTTGGCATTTCAGCAATAATCGTCAACCTTTTAATGTGTATCGTGTATTCAATAATGGTAATAGTTGGCAGGCAAAAACTTCTTCCAAAGTGGCTGGTGATAATAAATTTTCTATTTTTGATTTTCCAATTTATTTATTTCTTTTTTAGATAATAGCATGACAATACATAAAATCTTAAGCGACAGGCCAACTAAACTTTTTGTTGCGTTCTCTGCATTTTTTGTTGCCAACGCACTAATAGCAGAAGCAATTGGTACCAAGCTTTTTTCCCTCGAGGGATTGTTGGGATTGCGTCCTGCCAACTTCACATTATTCGGACAAAGTGGATTAGCGTTCACCCTTACCTGTGGTGTTATACTTTGGCCGCTGGAGTTTGTGATCACCGATATTATTAATGAATATTACGGCCCAAAAGCGGTGAGACGAATATCTATTACGGCTGTCGCTTTAATTGCCTACGCGTTTTTAATGTATTTCATCGCGATTGCTCTGCCGCCTGCAAAAGTATGGTTGGACAGTAGTCACACCCAGGGCGTTGAAAATATTCAAACTTCTTTCAATGCAATTTTTGGACAAAATATGCGGATCATAGTCGGAAGCATTGTAGCTTTTTTAGTAAGCCAGGTTGTTGATGTAACTATATTTCATAAAATAAAGAGAGCGACGGGCGACAAACATTTATGGTTAAGAGCTACAGGCTCTACTTTGGTATCGCAACTGGTAGATAGTTACATTGTTTTATTTATTGCATTCAGCGGCATTTTTACCTGGCAATTAATTCTGGCAGTCGGCATGATGAATTATACCTACAAATTTATTATGGCGATTGTATTAACTCCCGTAATTTATTTGATTGAAAAAAGAATTGAAAGATATGTTGGCCATGAAACGGCTCATCAAATGAAGCAATCGGCGATGGGCGCCGGGCAAGGATTTGAGAATATTCCTACGGCAGGATAAATCAATACTTTTCTTTAAGCATAGCGGCAACAATCTTATCAATAGGAAGTGTTACCGAATCAGCAGAAAATTTATTCCAAGGCACAAACCGAAACGTTTCAATCTCATTTGTTTCCTTATAAATATTTAATTGATCTTCATCAAAATCAAATTCTTTATCTCTTAAAGGTGCTGTAATTGGCTCAAGTGCTTTTGCAAAATAATAAATAGAAATAATCTGGTCATTAGGATTAAACGCACTCATTTGAAAATAATCGGTTGTATAAAGATGGTCTTCAATTTTAACCGCCAGGTTCATTTCTTCCTTGAATTCCCTTTTCAAGCAATCCCTGGTTCCTTCGCCTGATTCAAGGCCGCCACCCGGAAATTTTGTATAATAATTCCCTCTTATAAATTCATCGCTAACTAAAACCTGCTTTTCTTCATTGATTAAAATACCATACACACGAATGTTAAACATAATTAATTGTTTAAATCAACTTCGCCTTTAAACACGAATTCTGCAGGGCCAACCAACCAAATATTTTTAAACTCTTTATCACTTATTTTTTCAAATTCAACGCTCAATTTTCCTCCAATGGTTTTCACTTCCACCCTATTAAATCCACGGTCGTTGTGCGCAGAAACTAACGCTGAGGCCGTAACGCCTGTGCCGCAACTCAACGTCTCATCTTCAACACCACGCTCATAAGTGCGCACAAAAATGGTATCATCATCTATGGTTTCCACAAAATTCACATTGATTCCCTCTTCGGCAAACTCCCGGCTATTGCGGATTGCGCGGCCTTCGCCCACCACATCAACCTGGTTTACATCAGCAACTGTTTTTACATAATGAGGCGATCCGGTGTTTAACAAATAGTGAGCGTACGAAAATTCTACCCCCGAAACGTCTTTCATTTTTAAACGCACATCGCCACTAAAATCGATTTCTCCTTCGTGAGTTCCATCAACCGCAATAAAATTATATTTTGGTTTTTTTATTCCCAGCAAAAATGCAAATTTTAAAATACATCTGCCGCCGTTTCCGCACATTGAACTTCCATTTCCATCAGCATTAAAATATTTCATTTCAAAATCATAACCATCTTTATTATTCAGCATCATTAGGCCATCCGCGCCCACGCCGAATCTTCGGTGGCATAAAAATTTAACCTCTTCGGGTGTGATGTCACTATAAATATTTTCCCTGTTATCGAGTAAAATAAAATCGTTTCCTGTACCCTGGTATTTGTAATATTTAATATTCATTCTACAATTTTTCTGAAATTATTTTTAATGTTTTTTCAATAAGTTTTTCAACAGTGGCATTGCCATCGGAACTAAAATTTTTATGAACCCGGTTGGCAACAATCGCGTTCAATGATAGGCAATTATGCTGCAAAGCCTTTCCCATTCCATATATCGCCGCTGTTTCCATTTCAAAATTAGTTATTCTGTGGTGTCCAAATTCAAAATCTGTGAGGCGGTCAATTAAATGAGGATTAGTAAGGCCAAGCCGTAGCACCCTACCCTGCGGCCCGTAGAACCCCGGGCATGTAACTGTTATTCCCTGGTGATAACCATCAACAAAATGTTTTATCAACGACATAGCTGCTCCGGCAATATATGGATAACTGAACCTGTTATGAAGTTGTGTTTGTGTAACAAATGCTTGCAATAATTGTTTTTCCTCTTCATTATTTTCATGAAGATAAAAGTTCATCAGGTTATCAATACCCAGGCCATGTGTACTGGCAACAAAACTATCAACCGGAATATTTGCCTGCAACGAACCGGAGGTACCAATACGAATTATATTTAAATGTTTTAATGCTTTATTAATCGTCCTGTTAGAAAAATCTATGTTTACCAACGCATCTAATTCATTAAATACAATGTCAATATTATCAGTGCCAATGCCTGTGCTTACTACCGAAATACGCTTTTTGCCAAGCCAGCCTGTATGTGTGATAAACTCGCGGTGTTGCCGTTCAATTTCTATTTTGTCGAAATATTTGCTCACTTCTTTTACCCTTCCCGGATCGCCAACAGTAATAATATTTTCTGCAAGCTCGCCCGGTTTCACATCAAGGTGATAAATAGCGCCGCGGCTGTTTATGATCAATTCCGATTCTGCTATCGTTTGCATATTTAAGTTTTCTTATTTTGTATCAAACAGCTTTTTTATTGAAATTAAAATATTTGATTATTGAAATTTTGATTCAACTTAATTCGCCCGAATTTCGGATTTTAGTAATAAAATTTTCTAAAAAAAATTTAATTACTTTTGCGCTCTCTAAAAAGGTCCTGTGGCCGAGTGGTTAGGCAGAGCTCTGCAAAAGCTTCCACAGCGGTTCGAATCCGCTCGGGACCTCTTTTCCTTTACTAGTCTTAAGGTCTCTTAACGTAATAGTGTTTATTTTCAGTATTTTATAACAAACAGGCAGGATGAACCTGCGTAAAAGCCGCCGATGGCTCAATACATTGTATAAGATGCAGCCCGCCCTGCTTGCCCATTGGAGTGTATGCCCCACTTATTAATTGAAAACACATCTTGAAGAGCCGTATGAATCGAGAGGTTCACGTACGGTTCCGTGAGGAGCAGGGGGTGAAAGTCCCCTTGCTTACTCGAGTGGGCGATCGCTATATTAAACTAGATTTTATATTTTGCCAAAACTTTATCAAACACTTTTGATTTAATAAAATTTTGTTTCTTTTTATTGACTTGTACAATGTTTAAAAAACCTAACTCAACTAACATTTTCAAATCAGATCTTGCAGTAAAATTCGATATATTATCGCCTTTTCTCGCAATTTCAATATGCTTATGTTTCGATTATTAGAGAGATTTAGAATTGCTGCTTACGGAAAAGTATTGCCGAAGTGCAGGAAATATCGTCTCGTCAACTCCGGCAACTGAAGCCAAATTTATATTTAAAAGCTGATGATTTGCACTTAGCTAAATTGGTAAAGGCAAGCTGGAACTACAGCTAAATTGAAAAACAAAAGTTGAAAGGCACGTTCCGTCAGCCTGCATTTTGGCAATCCAAGTGTTGGTGGCAGTGTTTCCAATTTAACGACAAATCAAAACTTAATTCGCTAAATTTTATGCTTATTTTAAAAATGCAATAATATTACCATCTGGGTCTGCTACATAAAATTCTTTTCCGTAAGGCATGTCTCGTAACGATTGGATGACCTCTACAGATTTATTTGTGAGTTCTTCATATAATTCTTCAATATCGTCAACCGAAAAGGTAATATCAATATCTTCATTGTTTCTTTTGTTTTTTCTTTCCTTAGTTGATGACTTGCTCACTTTAAGATGAATTGAGTAACCATTTTTAATGATACCGGCATAAAAATCTTCATAAAGAAAGTCCACTTCGAAACCAAGTTCCTTTATATAGAATTCAATAGAACGCTTTATATCATCCATAAGAAATAGTGGGCTCATTTTTTTAATCTTAAAATCTTTGAGTTTGTTCATAATGCTTATTTACTATTATTTGGTCGCCCGAAAAATAAAATATATCCATCAGTATCAATTACCTCAAATCCTCGTAAACCATCATCGTCATCTTGAAGAGGTTGTTGGAAGGATACACCATTTGAAAGATATTCATCAAACAACTTGTCCGGGTCTATCGTAGAAATATATATGTCCCAACGTGCCCATTCATGAAGTTTAGAATTAGGAATTGGTTTTATATCAGGAGCAATTTCCTTCAACATTATAGAGATATTATCACGACCAACGATAGCAAAAAAGGGATTGTTATCTGGATTGATATGTTGGACTTCAAACCCAAGCTTATCTATATAAAATGAAACTGAAGCCTTCAAGTTTGCAACAATAAAAAAAGGTGATAAATAAACAAGATTTGTCATTGTTTAATTTTTGATAATGAGAACTGTCAAATCGCATTGCCACCAACGGTACAGCTTT
>JBDTKB010000038.1:0-24550 GCA_039935555.1 Ginsengibacter sp.
CCCACAGTTGACCATAAATGGATTTGTGAAAACTTTTCGCGTTGCGTCATCTAAAAGATTATTTCTGCATTGCTTCCATTTTAAAAGATTATCCCCATACATATTTGCCAAAAGATTTGGGTTTAAAATAAAGTTGATTTTACCCCAATGAAGCGTATAGGGAATCTCCATTTCTTCCAGCCTGTTCCAAACCATTGTAAAAAAAGCCCGCGAACCTTGTGAATCGACACCATCCAATTCAAGAATGCATGTTTTGGTAAAATGCGTAAACCCTATCAGTGCATCCGTTCCTTTTACATACCTGAAAGCTACTCCGCCGGGAAAAGGATTTGTCTTATTAATTTTTATGATTTCTTCAAGCACTTTACTTGCATTTGAAGCATCCATTCCGATAGCTGCACTTGCGGCTTTGCCCCTGAATTTTGTATTGCTAAAAGTTTCCCCCAGCGTCCCGGTCATGGTCTCATTAGATTGAAATGCCAATGGAAATAATTTATTTACCAACGCAGGGACAAGGAGCGTGGACAAGCCCGGCCCTATCGAATCCAAAATAGTTTGCATTACACCCAGCAAATCATCTCCATAAGTAAAACCGGTATCATCTCTTTCAATTCTTGTATAATCATCGCGATAAGGAATCTTATACATCGTTTTTAAAAACACTCCTTTTGCGGGACTACCGGGTTCAAATTGTTGTGGATTAACCAGGATTTCAAAATGATACAATTCTTTACCAGGAACATCCGGCGGAGCGGGAAGGTCATTTAAGATGCCATCAAATTGCAGGTTATCCATCGCGAACTTCAAAGCATCATTATATACAATATTGCCGGCGCGGGTTTGTTCTAATAAAAAAATGGGTTCTGTTTCCAGCAATATTCCATGAATAAAACCAAAAGCACCAAGGCTCACTACTGCCGCATTAAAAATATCATCGTCTTTGACGGGCTCCGCCTCAAGCCAGGTAATAAAATTATCTGAAGCAACCGGATTTGATTTTTTTTCAAGCCACACGTGACGGTTGGTACCAACAACTATATGTAAGCCAACAATAGTGTCGTGAACAGCGCCTACACGAAATGCTGAGCCGTGCGTACCCGTGGATGTGCAGCCGGCAATTGATTGGCCGTTACTTGCACCCGAAGCTTTTAATGATCTTTTTGGATTGGTGTCCTGCTCCAGTTTTTCATTTACATCCAAAACGCTCATGCCACATTCAACAAAAAAAAGATCCGCCGCTTCTTTTCCCTTTGCAAGATATTCGGGAGCCACAAAAGAATTATTTAAATGATAAGAAAGCCTCAGTGATTTTGTATCAACAAGGCCGCCATCACAAACGGCAACTTCAGAGAAAGACCATCCATTACCCAAGGCACGCATTTGAATATTATTATCCAGCGCATATTGAATTAACCATTGGAAGTTTTTTGTAGTTTTTTGGTATTGATTGCCATCGTCAGCAAGAGGAATACTTAATTTAAAAGACGAATTTTCTTTAAAAGTGTGCGTAAAATTCTCATGCCCGTTCACCCATTTTGTTATGGGCAACCTTGATATACCATCAGGTAAAATAATTTCATTTGCCATAAAATAATTTTATTTGTGACCCAAAATGCCAGGCTCCGGACTATAAGGAGCACAGCACCATTCAACTCTTTGCGGCATAACAATACCAAGGGAAGCAACACTTATCAGGGCGAATCCGAAGTTATATTTTACCGTCACTTTATTCATGTGGTTAAACCTCGCATCGCATTTAGGATTTATATCTTTTGGCTGAACAAGACCCCAGAAAAAAGACCACGTTGTCTTTTTATTTATTGGATTGTTTTCAAAAGTATCGCAATCATATTTCGATACAATCCTTGTGGTAGTGCAGGATGCAAAAGCATAAGTTGCAAATAATACTATCAACATGCTTCTCCGAAAAAAATAATAAATTTTCATTACATCACTTTAAAGGTTACTCAATAGTTTTTACATTAAGCTGCTGCAACAAGGATATTCTCCATCATTTCCTTTTCACTTTTTTTAGTTAGTTTTTTGAGGATAAAAAAAATAATAATTTCTGCGGTGGCAATCAATAAAAAATGTAGGGAATTAAAAGAGTACATTCCTATCAGCCAAAAATAAAATGCCGCGCCAAAGCAACATATTGCCGCTGTTAGCGGTATTCCCCATTTTAATATTTCAAGCAACACATATGCCTGATGAACTGCCGGGTTTGATATTACAGGGTCCGGTTTAATCTTTTTAAGTAAATAGATGCTTTCAACTACATCACATAGCAACGGTATAATTTGTATCCATGCAAGCATTGCAAATAAGCCGTGACCGAAATAGGTCATTTTGAAAGACACCTTCATGCATGCGATAAAAATTGATCCATAAGCAAACGGTATAAAAAGGAAATGGAAGTATAGCTGCGTTTTTAATGCCCATAAAGATTTTTTTGAAATTTCTACCGGCAATTTGAAAATGCCTTTTATAAACGTAGCCAGTTCCTGGGGCGAAGCAGGAAATTCAAGATCGAGCATGCTAAATTTCCGGATCACCACATGCATCGTATAGAAATTGGTGCTCAGCAAGCTCATTATTAAACTACAAATAAGCGCTATGCCAAAAACCACGCAAAAATATATCCAACTGATGTCGACGTAAAAAGGCATATCTAATTTATTTATTTACTATTTATTAGTTGGCGTCACATTCATCTTTTCGTTCAATTTAACTTGCATGGTCACCCTGTCATTTTTATAAGCTTCCCAATCAAACCCTATTAAAAATTCGGTGGCTGCTTTTGCTCCAAGAATAAACATATCAATTTTGTCCTGGTCTTGTAAAAAGAAATTAAGCCAGTTATAATCTGCCAGTGGAATTTTTCCTATTCCTTTTTCATACACCTTATTCTTCAGCAAAAAATCTTTATCATAGTAAAAACGAATGGTATTGAACATTCTGCCAAAGTAACCAACGAGGCTCCAGTTGGTGGCATTTTTTTCATCATCGGAAGTTTTATTATCGTCAAGGTCAATACCAAACGATGGCAAGCGTGGAATTAAAACCTTTGGGTTATAAAAGATATTTATGGGGAAATTAGAAAGCATACCACCATCAACAAACCTTGCTGTAGACGGAGGATCGGGCTCATCCATAATATCCAGCCACGCCTGTTTAATTTCTTCTGATTCACGTGGAATATCATTGATCATATATGACTCAAAAAATACTGGTATGGACATGGACGCTCTTATAAAGCCGGCGGGCTGGAGGTTATCAATGTTAGCTTTTTCCCTGAAGAGATTACACATGGCCGGGAATTGAATTTTATTTTTGGTAACCAATTCGGAAGCAATAAAAGTTACATCCCCAAAGAGGCTCGCTGTACCTTCCGGGTTGTCGACTCTTAACTTTAAGGAAGGAAGCGTAGTCGCCTTTAGATTAAGATCAGAAACAGTGTTTACATCATTTGACACAAGCTGGTCTTTGATCCAGGAATAAAAAAAATTTCCAGGATTGATACCATACCCGGTATTTTTTAGCCGGCGCAGAAGACGGTTTGTGTAAAAAATAACCATACCTATCAATAAAAAATAAAAGCCCGTGAGAACAAAAAATAATTTTGTGAAGATTGATAAAATTGAATACTTATATTGAAGGCCAAGAAAAAAAAAGTCACCGCAAACTAAAAAACAGGCGATAACGATTAAAGAAATCACATAATTTTTAGCTTTGATTGTAAAATCCTTATTTGTAATAAATTTCTTTATAATCCATCGGGCAGCGGGATGTCCATCCACCAAATTAAAAAAATCAAGATCACAAATAGCTTTTAAAATATCGATCGACTTGGCATCTTCCTTTTTACCGATAACAGTCATCAAGGCGGTATTAATTGCTCCGGCACTTGTGCCTGCCAGCCGGAGGAAGCGAATGCCCATGAGTTCTAAAATATAAGTGTATCCCACAAGCGCAACACCTAATACGCCACCGCCTTTTTGAACCAGGTTTACATATTGATTACCATTTTCATCCAACACATCAGAAACTATAAAGGGAACTGACCCTTTCGGGAATGCAGCATCTAGTTGACTTACGCATTTTACAACTTCGGGATGATTCGTAAAATCGCTTGTGACCAAACCTTTTTTTGTGGGATTAATTCCGGCAACTTGCTGGGCCATTATATATTTTTGATTGGGTGCCTAAAAATAGATGTTAGTTGCTGAATAATCAATAGCTTATTACTATGAATTATTTTCATTGTGCACAAAAACCATTCATTAAGAAATTATATTTAAACATTTTGATCAATAATGCAATACAAAAATTACAATAAGCGAAGTAACTGAACCAACTGAAGTACAAGTGTTGGATATTTAAGGAAGAATGGTAAAATCTGTTTTATTGAATCATACAAATACTGCGGAAATCATAAATTTCCAAACTGGAAATTATTTTGGTCGGTTAATCAGATAGATCTCCGGTGAGTCAGTTGTTTAGAAATTATCAGTCCGGAATTAACAAAAATAAACCTTGCAAAAAGACCGTCTCAATTGATGAGACGGTCTTTTTATTTGTGACCATTTATGAACGAATCTGTTTTCGTTAACTGGGATCGATCAGGTTAGATTGACCAACTATAAAATGCAAAACACAATTGGCAAAAACATGGTTTGAAAGCAACTTATTTACAAATAATAGTTTATGAGTTGATATAACTATCAAGATGCCTTATCGTTTGTTGTTGTTTTAAAATAGTCTCCTTTACAACATCGGTGATAGAAATAATGCCCTCAAGTTTGTTATTTTTAAAAACAGGGAGATATCGAATGTTACTGTCGGTCATCAGTTCCATACAATGCTCAATAGTATCATCTGGTTTTATGTGAGGAAGATCTGAAGACATGATTTCAGACACCTTTGTATCTGTGGAATTCTTTCCTTTTAAAATTACTTTTCGGGAATAATCGCGCTCAGTAACAAGTCCCATATATTCTTCACCATTCATTACCAAAACTGAACCGATGTTATTATCGGCCATTACCCTTAGTGCATTGATTACCGTGGTGTCAGGTAATACGGAAATAGCTTTACTTCCTTTTCTTGAAAGGATGTCTTTAACATGATTCATAAATAAAAGTTTATTGGTAAATTACGAAAAGAAAGCCAAAGTCAAAATAATAAACATTGTAAACTTTTAAATGTCAGGTAACCCCGCCGGTATTTTTACTTGAAAATCAATTTATTTTTAAATTAAATCTTTTTAAAGCTGAATTTTAATTTTACAAGCCGATAATCAGGCTAATAATTTGAATTATTGAAATAATAACCCTAACTTTGAACCAATACAATTCGACCCCCTCTTTAAACTAATCTTCCGAATACCTAGGAATTCCTGCTTTTTTAATTATTGTATTTAAATTTTAAATTGTAGGTTATGAAAAAAATTTACTCAACTGAACTCACAGACACATTAGTCGCCATTGGAATTATTGCCGGGTTTTACGGTCTTATGGCAATTGTAGCCCTTGTAACAGGACTATAGTCTGAAATCTTTAATTAACCTTCCCCTATTATTATTTTTGGGGAAGGTTTTTTATTGCCGTACAGTCATGCTTATAATCCGAAATAACCTCAGGATGTCTAGTCTTCTTTCACCGCTAAAAGTTGTACTTTTTCAATCACCGGGGGTATTGAAAGTAAGTCGTCAGCGTGTTCCATGAGGGCGGCAGCAATTTTACCATTTAAATGAGCTTCGCGCCCTTCTTCATTTTTAAAGGTGTCAAATATTCCAAAAGTGGATGGGCCAATTTTTAAAGCAAACCATTCAATAGTATCTTCTTCATCTTCGGCCATATCCAAGGCGCTTTTCAAAAAGTTTTCCAGGGTGTCTTCTTTTCCGGGCTTTGCTTCCAGGCGGGCAAGCAGGGCGTATTTAACCATAATTTTATAATTTAGATGATCAACAAAAAGATTTGAGTAAAGTTCGGTAAGCCGAACAATCAACTCTCAATTACAAAAATAGCACCAGATAATCCAGGTTGTGTTGATGCATTTTATTACCTGGCAGTTTGCGACTTAAATCCCCGGCAGCATAATTTACGATTAAACCTTAATTGAAAGTAACACTTCGTCTACCTAAACTCAAAACTGTTATTACTCGTGTCGGCATCAACATAAATATCCGTAACCAATTGCGCTGATTGTAAATCCTTTTTGCTACTAACAGTTACGTCTACCTGCTTTTGGCCGGTTGCCCAAATTGCCGGAGATTTATGAATGATTTGAGTACTTCCATCTTTATAATTCAATTGAATATCCAGGGGAATAGGAAATCCT
Source organism: Ginsengibacter sp. (assembly GCA_039935555.1). Classification (GTDB taxonomy): domain Bacteria; phylum Bacteroidota; class Bacteroidia; order Chitinophagales; family Chitinophagaceae; genus Ginsengibacter. The sequence goes on from JBDTKB010000038.1 coordinate 6,343, forward strand.
CCAATGTTATTAATTACGAGCTGGTAATTATCTTTTGTATGGCGAATGTTGTCAATCGAAACATCAATATAATTATTGCTGAAGAACCAGGCGTTCCAAAACCAGTTTAAATTTTGACCTGAAATATTATTAAATGAGTAAAAAAAGTCCCATGGAACCGGATGTTTACCATGCCACTGATCCATAAATCCGTGAAGGCATTTTCTAAACATATCATCGCCTAATAAATCTTTTAGTGCTAAGTATGCCAGGGAAGGCTTGCCATATTCATTGTTTCCAAGAGCCCTGCCGGAAAGATTTTCGCCAGGTGTTATTATAGGCAGATCTTCATCCGCATTGTCATCATGAATCCACCTGTTTACCCTGAATTTTTTGTAAAACTTGTCAGCGGAGTCTTTTGACATAAGGGAACGGTTATACAATAATTCAAAGGTGGTGGCCCAACCTTCGTCCATGAAACCATAACGCGTTTCATTTATACCCATGTAAAAAGGAAACCATGTATGAGAAATTTCATGCTCTTCAACAAATCTCGAGAAAGTAAAATCTGAATAAGTTTCATCGTTAGCCATCATGGGATACTCCATTCCTGCGTAACCCTGGACCACGGTCATTTTTGGAAACGGATACGCGACGCCGGGCCATTTTAAAGATAAAAAACTCAATGCACTTTGTCCAAATTCCACGGCATGATGAAAATCTTTTGCGGTGTCATTAAACGCTGCTTGTATGCTGGCACGACGATTTGATTTTTCGTCGACAATTACACTTGATGCATCCCATACATAATGATCGCTTAATGCCAGTGCTACGTCAGAAATATTATTATAAGTAAATTTCCAACTATTGACCTGCTTTTGTTGAGTTATATTGCCTTTCGAAAGATCAGCTGAAGTAACAATGTTAATCAGTTTGTCAGTAGATAACGATTCCTCAATTCGTTTTACAAAATCGGGCTGTAATACTTCGCCTGAATTTTGAAAATTTCCTGTCGCCCACACCAGGTAGTTTTTTGGAACGTTGACAGTAAGGTTATAGTTATTAAAGTCATTATAAAATTCAAGGGCGCCATTGTGCTCCATTTCATCCCATCCTGAAATGTCGTCATACACGGCTACACGCGGATAGAAATAGGCAAGATAATAAGTCGTGGAATCAATCATTCCTTCTCTCCCACTTTTGAGAGATATTTCGTAGTGCCACGCAAAGGTCAGCTTAACAGAATCATGCGGCATCATCGGCTTTGTCAAACGAATAAACTGAACTGTCCCGGAATTCTTCTGCCCCCAATCTTTTGACTGGCCATTTTCAGTATATGAATCTACGTGTACGCCATCCGTTAGAAAATCGTCGGGCGCATCGCCAAATCTTGTTACACCGGGCTTATGTATATTTTGTATAAACTTAAATACAAGTTCTTTCAAAGTGTCCGGGCTATTATTAATGTAGGAAATTTCTTCGGTTCCTTTAATGTTCCGGTCTGGTGGCAATGCCGTTATGATGATATTATACCTTCCCGTATTTTGCCAATAACTTTTTCCCGGCCAGCCATCGTTAGACCTTATTTGGTTTTTATAGGCTTGCTTCAAGTCACGCGGCCAATATAGATTTTGCGCTTTGGAAAAGGTGCCTAAACATAAAAGCAGGAATAAAAAAGGTATTTGTTTCATAGTTATAATTTGGAAGGTTCGAAAGTAATCATAAAGAATTACCTCTAAAGGAATTTTATGATAAATGGCAAACATTGAACCTAATTAAATATGATCTTCTTGTCAAACTCTATATTTTAAAAAGTTGGCTCGATTTCAATGTAATTTTAATATGATGTAATTTTATCTAAAAAACGATATGGAGCATACTAAAGAATTTGATGATCTTAACAAAAAATCCCTCGAAAAAATTGATGAATATTTAAAGACTAAAACTAATCTTGGTGAAGAACATCATGAAAAGCTTAAGGATGCAAAAGAGAAATGGCAAAGTTCGTGGACCGATCTTATGCAGGTGCTTATATACATGGAAACGATAGAGATTTAATTTTAAAAAATACTTTTTAAAATATCCCATCCTTCTTACATTTATGTTTTTAATTTATCCCATTCAACATCTTACCGGAAAATGTTAAACATATTTTCGGATTTTTTCATTAGAACAAAAAAATTTTCAATGCAAGACCAGGCTGGCATTTCGATATTGAGTGTAGAAGGGCTTAATGTTTTCTATGGATCTTTTCATGCGGTGCGCGATGTCTCTTTTAATGTAAAATCTGGTGAGATTTTTGGCCTTCTTGGCCCAAATGGAGCCGGCAAAACAAGTACATTAAGTTCTATTGAAGGATTATTAAAACCAAAATCCGGGCAAATACTTGTTGCTGGGTTTAATATAGACGAACAGCCCCTTCGTGCAAGGGCAAATATGGGCGTACAATTGCAAGCTACCAGCTTTCAACCTGAATTAACCATCACAGAAATAATAAAACTTTATGCAGGCATTTATGGCGTGAAGCTAACCCCCGAAAAATTAGGATCTATTTTACAAGAAATAAAGTTGGCGGAATCTGCAACAAAGAAATTCGGCCAGCTATCCGGTGGTCAGCAACAAAGAGTTTCCTTAGTTATTTCAACCATCCATGATCCGGTTTTGGTACTTCTTGATGAGCCAACGACCGGCCTTGATCCTCAGTCGCGCCGCCAGCTTTGGGATCGGTTTGAAGAAATAAGGGCAAAGGGCCACGGAGTTTTACTCACCACACACTCAATGGAAGAAGCAGAGGCTGTATGCGACCGTATAGCTATTATTGATCACGGCCGCGTGATTGCGATAAACACTCCGCAGGCTTTAATTGATTTGCATAGAAATAATCCCGACGTTATTAGCGCATCCAGAAAAGGAAAAATAACACTTGAGGATGTTTTTATAGGATTGACTGGCAAAACTGTTCGGGCATAAAATACTTATACATGGAAACGACTATACCAAACCCTGCTGATGCTTTTCGCTCTTTGTTGCGTGCTGATTTTACCACGCAATGGCGCAACCGCCGATCAGTAATTTTATCTCTATTGGTTCCGGTAATAATTTTGACTTCATGGAAAGGACTCGTGCCGGTTTTTGGCGGCGCATTTGTTCTTTCTATTTCAATGACAATTGGTCTTACTTCCATAGGTTTAATGGCATTTGCAACTGCGATTGCGCGTGACCGTGATAAAGGCGTTTTCCAACGATTAAGAGTAACTCCTGTCCCTTCATTTTTTTTTATGTTGAGCCGGCTAATAGTGCAGCTTGTTATGATAATTTTATTGACAACTTTCGTTTTTGTTATAGGTAGTAATTATGATAAGATCACCTTATCTCCGGCCGGTTATGCACTCACATTTATTACCGCTTTTCTGGGGGGTGCACTTTACCTCGGGCTTGGCCAAATGATTGTGGGGCTTGTAAAAACTGCGGAAACAGTAAACTCTACTACGCGTCTTGTTTACATCGCTTTTATAACGCTGGGTATGTTTGGAGAATTCAGCTCCTCAATTAAAGAATTCAAAACGATTGTACATTGGTCGCCCTTTGGCACCGTTAAAACAATTCTTGCTTCCAGCATGCAACCATCTACGTGGAATTCTGAAAGCTCAATCGCTCTATTAATTACAATAATCTATGCAGCCATTTTTTCCTTTCTTGGCATTAAATGGTTTAAGTGGAATGCTGCTGAAACATAGAAGAAAAATTCGCTTCACAACAGCATTATCAATAGAGGAAATCGTTTTTGCTTCCGTACATGAAATGTAAAAAAAATTAAAATATCTTTTTTATTATTGAATAATTTTAAATTGCTTTATAACGTATATTTAAATTTGAAACAGCGATGTGCTTGTTCTATAAATCCTAATCCATGGCCACGACTATAGCTACCTCCGCTTCCCACCAAAGAAATGTTGCTTTGGATGTATTGCGCGGTATGACGATTTGTTTTATGATCATCGTAAATACCCCGGGTAATTCTGCTACTACTTTTTCACCGTTAGATCACGCAAAATGGTTTGGGTTCACGCCAACAGACCTTGTGTTTCCATCGTTCTTATTTGCTGTAGGAAACGCCATGAGCTTTGTAATGAATAAATGGGAAAAAATGCCGCAGGGTGAAGTTGTTTGGAAGATATTAAAAAGGACGGCACTTATTTTTTTATTAGGTTATTTAATGTATTGGTTTCCTTTTTTTCGTTTTGATAAGAACCATCACATCATTGGTGCACCGATAAGTGAAACACGTATTATGGGCGTGTTGCAGCGGATTGCATTGTGTTACGGCATAGCGGCTCTTATGATTTATTATTTTAAAATACGTGCATCAGTAATCATTTGTGTAGCGATACTTTTTCTATATTGGATAATACTTTATTCCTTTGGCGACCCAACAGATCCATTGAGTATGCAAGGCAATGCAGGATTCGCTTTAGATAAGTGGCTGATGGGCGAACGCCATATGTATCACGGTGAAGGCGTTGCTTTTGATCCTGAGGGATGGCTAAGCACGTTGCCGGCAATTGGCAATGTTGTAGGCGGATATGTTGTGGGAAAATGGGTTCAGCATAAGGGTAGTTCGTACGAAGTTGTTACCAAATTATTGATGGCAGGTTTTGGATTATTGGTGTGCGGCTATTTTTGGGATTTATTATTTCCTATAAGCAAAAAATTATGGACGAGCAGCTTTGTAGTTTACACCGTCGGGCTGGATTGTATTATTCTTGCTGTACTGATGTACATCATACAGATTAAGGACAAAGTAAAATGGACCGGATTTTTCCAGGTGTTCGGAAAAAATCCTTTATTCATTTACCTTCTTTCTGAACTCGGGGTTACTATTCTTTTTATGATACCAGTTGGCAATTCAAATTTATTCCGATGGATGTTCCAAACAATATTTAGCCATGCAGGTGGTTACCTCGGTTCCTTATTATTTGCAGTTAGTTATATGCTGTTTTGCTGGTGTGTGGGCTACTGGCTTGATAAGCGCCATATTTACGTCAGGGTGTAATTCGTTGGCTTCGTAATCAGACTTTAATAATCGCCTGGGATTATTATACCTTTATAAACGCTTGACTTTTTTCGGCATTAATCTGTCATGTTAACTTATTGGAGATTTTTTTTCAAACCTTTTTATAACGGATATTTGCACTTCATTTATTTGTTTATTTAAAAATATTTATGCGTATTGCAATCAATGGAATGGGGCGTATCGGTCGCCTTTTATTTAGAAGAATAATAGAGAATGATGAGTTTGAATTAGTAGCCGTAAATGATACGATGCCGGCGGATAATCTTGCGTACCTGCTTAAGTACGATTCCATTTATGGAACTTTTTCGCAAGAGATTTTAATGAAAGACAATTTTTTTTTAATTAATGAAAAGAAGGTTGCTGTTTTTAGAAATGAAGATCCGTTTATGCTTCCGTGGAAAGAATTAGACATAGATGTTGTGCTTGAATGTACCGGAAGTTTCTCCTCCCTTGCCGGCGCAAACAAACACATAACGGCGGGTGCTAAAAAGGTTTTGTTATCAACCACCGGCGCTGAGGATGTTCCATTGTTGATTTATGGATTTAACCAAACCAGGTTGACGACGGAAATGAATGTCATTTCCCCTGGAGGCTGCATGACTAATTGCTCCATTCACGTGCTTTATATTTTAAATTCAATAAGTATTAAAAGTGCGCACGTAAATTTTATTCATTCCTACACGTCCCGCCAGGAATTGGTTGATGCTCCGAATAAGAATTTTCGGCGGGGAAGAGCATCTGCAGAATCAATAATACCTGTTGAAATAGAATTAAAGAAATCTTTAGAACGACTCATGCCAGGTATGCAAAATAAAATTGCGGCAACGTCGGTAAGAGTTCCGGTTGCTAACGGAGCCTTAGCCACTTTTACCATACAGCTCAATGATGAGGTAAGTGCAGACCAGGCTAATTTGCTTTTTAAAAAGGCCACCAAAAACGACTATAAAGGAATAATAGATTATACGGATGACCCGATTGTATCACTGGATATCAAGGGCAACACACACTCATGCATTATTGACGGAACGCTAACTTCAGTTGTCGGAAATCATCTCCAGGTTGTCGCCTGGTTTGATAATGAATATGGGTTTACAAGCAGAATGCTTGATTGGCTGCAATTATTTAAAAAATAAATATTTTTTGAAACAATATGAATTGCGCCACTAAAAATGGTAAGTGATATTCATATATGCGTTGCCATAAATCATATCAGGTGCAATGATAAGGTTTTTTAGGTTTTTATTTTTGTGAAGGGTTGATATAAATGATCCGGTAGAGGCTCCAAAAAAAATAAAATGCTTCATCGTCTAAGTGTTTAATATTTTTTTTAAAAACACAATAATGGTGCTACTTTTCATGTGGCTAAAATAAAAAATAAATTGATAAATTATCTTCCGGTTCAATTTTCATTTCTCAGTGAATTGATCCATAATCCTCATTATTTCTGCCCCATCGTCGCCGCTGCATGGATTAGGTGACTCACCTAAAAAATATTCAACAACTTTTTTAATCATTGGTTCCTGCACATGTTTCAACCGATCAAATGAAATGATTTCGGTTTTACCTTTTTTTGTTACAAAAAATTTTTCCTGGTCGAAAACACTAAACTTAATGCTTCCTTCAGACCCTATAATTTCACAGGTATCTTTTTCACTTTGCCGATGAACGTTAAAGCACCAAACCCCATTAAATACTATTCCATTTTGAAACAAAATATTACCAGTCACCACATCATCGGCATTATAAAGACGTGCCTGATTTGTTGCAACTCCAGTTGCCTTTTCTACTTTTCCAAAAAAGTAAAACATAAGATCCAGAGGATGCGGCGCTATATCATGAAACAATCCGCCACCGGCAACTGACGTGTCTACTCTCCATTTAAATCCCGGAAGTTTTAATTCCTGTGAAGACAATTGCTTCTTATAATATTCGAGTTGTACAATTCTTACTTCGCCAATAGCTTTATCATCCAATAACTGTTTTATTTTCTTAAAATAAGGTTGCTCCCTTCTATAATGGGCTATGGACAATTTTACCTTTTTTTCACCAGCAGTCCTTGCCATCCTTTCTGCTGACTGAAAGTTTACTGCCATCGGCTTTTCGAGGTATACCGGTTTGCCGGCATTTAATGCAGCCAGTGTATATTCTTCATGAGAAGATGGTGGGGTTGCGATATAGATCGCGTTTACATCAGGATCATTGATCAGCTTAAGTCCATTATCATACCATTTCGGAACGTTATGGCGCATTGCGAAATCCTTAGCTTTTTTTCCGTTCCTCCGCATGACTGCAATGAGAGAAGAATTTTTTACAGTATTAAATGCCGGGCCACTTTTTACTTCAGCCACATCACCGCATCCAATAATACCCCAATTGATTTTTTCCATGCAAAATTTATTATGAATTTATTCGGTCAGGGGTTAGCAGATCGAAATATAGACAAAGATAATTTCAACTTAAAGGTTTGCAACATGTTTTTAAAAATCTTTTGTTTCAAGACTTTATTTTTTATTTTCTTTACAATTCATTTGTATTTGAGAAATTATTTCTATGGCACTATTTAGCGAAAACCATCAACCGTTTTATTTTAAAACTACTATAATACTTGTCGGGATTATCGCGGTTGGTTTTATAGGAATATTAGGAAAGGAAGTACTTTGCCCTCTTGTATTTGGATTATTATTTTCTATCCTTCTTTTGCCTGTGGCCAATTACCTGGAAAAGAAAGTCAGGTTACACAGAAGTGCAGCATCAGCGTTATCGGTGTTAATAATGTTACTGGCTATTGCCGCAGTTCTTTATCTTGTCGGATCGCAGGTTTCAAATATTTCCCATGACCTTCCTATTTTGAAAGAGCAGGTTATCACTTCCCTTCACAACTTCCAGCAATGGGTATCAACCAAATTTCACGTAGATGTGGAGAAGCAAATGGCTTATGTTAATTCTGCTGCTTCAAAAATAGAGACTGCAACACCAAAAGCTATCGGCGCAACAGTTCTTTCATTGTCGTCCGTTTTACTTTTTCTGGTCTTTATTATTTTTGATACTTTTTTTTTATTGTTTTACAGAAGAATGCTTTTAAAATTTTTGGTAGATATTTTCAAAGAAAAAAATGCACCGATTGTTTACGGTATCGTGGAAAAAGTTCAAAATATAATCAGGAAATATATTATAGGGCTGCTGCTCGAAATGGCTACAGTCGCTATAGTTTGTTGTGGCGTTTTTCTTCTACTGGGAATTAAATATGCAATACTACTTGGCCTTATCACCGCCCTGTTTAATATAATTCCGTACATAGGAATTTTTACGGCACTTCTCCTAAATGTAATCATCACGTTTGCAACATCTGCAATAGCAACCAAAGTTTTATTGGTGGTAGTAACGGTAGTTTCAATGCACCTGATTGACAGTAATATTCTGCTGCCATTGATCGTAGGATCGAAAGTTAAAATCAATGCGTTTATTACTTTATTAGGTGTTGTTATTGGTGAAATGATTTGGGGAATACCTGGCATGTTTTTATCAATCCCGGTTATCGCTATTCTAAAAATTATATTTGACCGTGTTGAGAAATTAAACGCCTGGGGACATTTATTAGGTGACGATAAAAAAGAAAAAAGTAATTTGAAACTTAAAATTCCGAAGAGAAAAATAAAATATACATTGAAGGAGTAAGGAAGTGGCGTTTGCCGAAAGGTGTTTCGGTTTCAGTTGTTAGTTTCTATTTATTGGTCTTCAATTTAACCGGGTTTTTTTGAAATCTATTCCCTACTTCCCAATTAATCTTTTTACATTTTTATAAAGACACCTTGATCGTTCTAATAAATATCTGAGATTATTATTTCTCTTTTATTAAAAATTACCATATCACCTATTTTCTTATTCATTAAAATTTGAGCGAAAGGAGCGAACGGCGATAAACAAAAAATAATTTCGCCACCCACACTAACTTTGCCAAGCCCCGCCAAAATAAAAAAGCAAAATTCAGCGCACCTCACAATGCTACCACCTTTTGGAACTAAATGGATTTCATCAAAACCAATAGAGCGTACTGTCGCCAGTTCTCTCTTATTTGCCACCCACTGTTTTGTATACATTTCTTTTTCAAGATGATTCATGGCGCGGCCTGTTTCATATTTGTCGCCTGCACTACTTTTCTCTTCTGCATTTGCGGCGGACTGGGCATTTTCAATTTGGTTGTAAGAACGACTAATGCGTTCTTCAATAACCTCAATACATTTTATTTGTAGCGTTTTTTTAAAATTGATTTTCTCTTCTCGGTTCATTTTATTAAGGTAATTTTTCTCTTTCAAGTAACTTGTTGTGACGGAACAATTTTATAAATTTTCATTTGCTTCTAAAAATATTTTTATTTTAGTATTTAATTGATTGAAAAAAATGTTAGATCCAAAGTTTACACCTTTTCCTGAAATAGAAACGGAACGGCTTTTATTGAGGCGCATGAAACCAAAAGATGCCAGCGTAATATTAACGCTTCGATCTGACAAGACTGTAATGAAATATATTGACAGGGAAAGAACAAAATCTTTAACTGAAGCAGAACAGTTTCTTGCTAAAATTGACGCCTCTATTGTAAGTAACAATGGAATTATGTGGGGCATTGTATTTAAGGAGAACCCGGAAGAACTTATTGGTAATATTGGTTATTGGCGGTTGATAAAAGAGCATTACCGTGCTGAGGTTGGTTACATGCTTCACCCTGATCATTGGAAAAAAGGCATCATGAAAGAAGCGCTTCTTTCGGTAATCGATTTCGGGTTTGATAAAATGAATCTGCACAGCATTGAAGCAAATATTAATCCCGGCAATGAAGCGTCAGCAAAAATTTTGGAGGCTACCGGGTTTGTAAAAGAGGCCTATTTTAAGGAAGATTTTTATTTTAATGGTGTTTTTGGAGATACGATTATCTATTCAAGATTAAAATAGCAACGTCCAAAAAAAAAGAGGCTGCCGTATAGCAACCTCTTAGAAGTAAATATTTGCTAAATCTATTTTACTTTAAATTCGACTTTTCTATTTCCCCATAACAAAGTCACTGTTCCTTGATCACTTATTTTAAATTCCATTTTTTCTGATGGTGAATTGGTGGTTGTATATTTTGTTTTAACACGCAATTGATCATCACCTTCTTTATATTTAAAGGCGCCCCATTGCTTCCAGGTTTTGTTAAAAATAACCGTTACATCATTGCCATTAAAGAGCGTAAATAATCCGTATTTACCGGCTGTCAAAGCAGCACCATCAATGGTAACATTTTTATCAGTTTCAAAAACGGTTGCTTCATTTGCTCCTGTGCGCCATACCTCACCGTCCTTAGGTTCGAGATCTTTACCAATCGTCCTGTTTTTTACTGAGGGCTGACTGTAATCAATCGAAAGCGTTGCGCCACTTTTTATTTTTTCGGTAACCTTGGCAGGCGGACTTGGCCTTTTGCTTTTATCCTCCGCGTCCTGGGCGTGTACATTTATTGTACCCATTAGTCCTGCCGCGATTAAAGCCGTTGTGAGTAGTTTTTTCATTCTTTTTTAATTTTTAGTGAAGGTGAATTAATTTCTAATCTTTTTTCAAATATATTTAAACCTTGCAATGATATTGCGTTTAGTGATAACTGATGCCAATGACTTAAAAATTTACATTTTTATTAAGTTTCGCGATAACATTTGAAATAAAAGCTGTCACAATAGTTTATCACAGTAAACAGTTACTTTAAGAAATGGCTAAACGTCATTGAGCGATCACAATTGTACTTTTGCAACAATATTTAGTTTTGATTCTATGGTAAATTTATTTTTAGGCCTGGGAGGAAATGTTGGAAATGTTTCTGAAAAATTCAAGATTGCTCTTGACGAAATAGTTAAAAATATTGGAAGAGTAATTGCAAAATCATCAATCTACAAGACTGAGCCATGGGGTAATAAAAACCAGGGTTTTTTCCTGAACCAGGTTGTAGAGGTCGAAACCACTTTAGCCGCCGAAAATGCATTGAAGAGAACTCTTGAAATTGAAAGACTGTTGGGTAGAAACAGGGATAAGAACAACCAATTTGCTGCAAGAACTATTGATATTGATATTCTTTTTTATGGTAATGAAATTATAGGGGGAGCTGACCTTGTAATTCCTCATCCAAGACTACATCTGAGAAATTTCGTACTAACGCCTTTGTTTGAAATCGCCCCGGAATTTCTTCACCCCTCCTTGAATAGAAAAATTAAAGATTTAATCAAAGACAACCCGGATAAATCAGACGTGAAAATATTTGAAAAAATTTCTGGCTGAATAGAAACCTATTTATTTACCACTTTTTTCCTGGCCTGGATTGCGGACGCTCCTCTGCCTGGGTGACGATAAGAGGTTTTTTGCCAAGTGATATATCTTTCAGATTATCAATAGCATTTTTTGCTTCGGTATCGTTGGGCATTTCCACAAAAGCGAAACCTTTACTTTTTCCAGTAGCTTTATCGATCGCAACCCTTGCGGATGCTATAGTTCCAAATTTTTCAAATATTTCTTCTAGTTCCGCATCATCCAAATCATAAGGAAGTCCAGCTACAAAAAGTTTCATAATTTATTTTTTGTAAAAGTACATAACTTATATTGTGATTTACATGAGGATTTTAAATATCATATTTATAATTTGATCACTACAAGGCTTATGTCTCGTAATTAACAACAAATAATTCATCGTAGAAGTGATAGATTGACAGGATTGGCAAAGAAAAATTGTACCTTCATAATAAGGTCTGAATAGCCAACTATATTTTTAATAAGATTTAAAAGAATTAGTTTGGTGAATAAGCGTAAACAAATTAAAAATTAAGTACGAAAATTTATGAGTAAATCACAGGAGACATGGAATAAAAAAGAAAGAGAAAAGAAGAAACAGAAAAGCAGAAAAGATAAAGAAGAAAAAAAACAGGAGCGAAAGGAGAACGCAAAAGAGAACAAAAGTTTTGACGATATGCTGGCTTACATTGATGAGAATGGCAACCTGTCATCAACCCCACCTGATCCATCTAAAAAGAAAAGAGTAAAATTAGAAGATATTCAAATAAGTATTCCAAAACAAGGCGCTATTGATCCTGCGGATGCAATAAGAAAAGGAACCGTTACATTTTTTAATGAAGCAAAAGGTTATGGTTTTATAAAAGACCAGGAAACGCAGGAAAGTATCTTCGTTCATGCCAATGGTTTATTAAACCAGGTAAAAGAAAATAGTAAGGTAACTTTTGAAGTTGAAATGGGACCAAAAGGTCCGGGAGCTGTCAGGGTTAAGCTGGTCAGCTAATTTAATTAATCTGTATAAAAAGGTATTTGTTAATCTTGCTATAAATGGCGCGGCTAAGAGTCGTCATCCCGTTATTGCAGTTAGTCATTTTACCGCCCATTTAAATATTGCAGTAAATTTTTCAAATCGCTCAGATTATTAAAATTTACTGAATGATCTTGCAAATAATTTTTTAATTCAGTCTTCAGTTGAGGGAATAAATCGTAAAAACTTTTTTTGGAAGTATTGTAAGTTTTCATTGATTTATCCAGCAGGAAATATTCGTTGATAAACTTAAATTGTGCGCTCTTATCCATCACTTCTTCCCTTCCCGTTTGCGGCTCAATGCTGAAAGGCAATCTGGAACCATCCGTAATAATTATGGGGCCATTGTTATCAGTCGTTTTTTCATTTTTAATGTACCTAATCAACTGATGTGTGTAAATATTGGTGCCAGGGAAATGGGTAATCTTTTCAAGCACAATATTATTTGACATTTGAAAAGTATCTATTCCAATTATTAATTTATCAATTGTTTCGCTATCCACCGGCGCAGTTTTGCCCTGCCTCGTGATGTACAGAAACTGGCCAAGAATCCGGTTATAATTGAGTTTTGCAGGGGCAATCGAACTGTCTTTCAATATTATTTCCCCGGGCATGAAATTCTGATATTTAAATACCGTTGCTGCAAGACGCGTTAGGTTTTCATTTTGCGACTTTTCATTTACGCTTTTATCGGTTTGAGCAATTGCTGCACCTATGCCAGCAATCAAAATTAAATTTATTAGAAATGTTTTCAACATGAAGCGAAAAAATGAAACTGAATTTAAGACTATTTACGTTCCCGTCTGAATTTACATTACGTTGTTGATAAAGCGATCATCATGTGGAACAGAGTTACAGTGGATTTCAAAAAAAAACTTCCACAGGTTAGTGCGGAAGCTTTTAAGATTTTTTGGAATAATTTTTATCCCGGGGTTTCTGGTTTTTTACAGGATGAAATCGGATAGCCTTTTTAAAGGGCAAGTTTTCATGAGGATATTAAGTATTAAAACAGGTGATAAAATTTAAAAAAGAAGTTGACTGATATCGGATTTTTTTTGGTTTTTCCTGGATTGGGAAACGGTTCTTTTCAATGGATTTGGATTCTTGATTAATGTCTGTTGAACATCAATCAACTTCTGATACAAAGATATATTTGCATAGTTACCTGCACAACAGAAGAACTGCTTAATTATACTAATATAATATTTACGGCTTTGTTGGTAAATCACCGATTGTACGTTCACGTATATACACGAGCTTTTAAAAAAAAACCTGATTTTTACTTTTAAATTTTTAATTGAAAATAAAAAAAGCTCCTGCAATAAATGCAGAAGCTTTTTGAAGATAACTTCATTAAAAATTTAATCCTGGGGGTTGGTGGATTTTTCAGGTTAAATCAATACTCTAAAACGCGAATTTCAATAGGATGGAACAGTGCTTGATAGGATAGAAAAAAAAGAGAAGTTGATTGATACGGGATTTTTTTAGTTTTTCCTGGATTGGGAAGTGGTTCTTTTCGATGGATTTGGATTTTTGATTAATGCTTATTAAACATCAATCAACTTCTGAGACAAAGATAAACTTTTATAGGCTTCTTGCAAGAGCACTATTGCCCGATTTTACCCTACTTATAATTACTAATATATAAGTACTTTTCCCAATGTGGGAGAAAGTGTTTTTCCTTTGATGATACCTTTCCTTACTTCACCTTTGGGCAAAAAAAACTTCCGCATTTTTAGTGCAGAAGCTTTTTGAAGATAAACTTCATTAAAAATTTAATCTTGGGTTCATAGTTTCTCCTGGATAAGGATACCGGTTAAGCGGCAGGTTTTCATTGGGATAAATTAGTTATTAAAAGGTATTGAATTAAAAAATAAGAAGTTGACTGATATTGGATTTGGTTTGGTTTTTCCCGGATTGGGAGACGGTTCATTTCAATGGATTTGGATTCTTGATTAATGTTTGTTGAACACCAATCAACTTCTGGAACAAAGATACTGCCACCCAACCTCAAACACAAGAGCACTACTGCCCTTTTTACCTTGGCAAGTATTTACTGAAACCTTCGTAAATCTACTAACTGAAAAAATCGTACAATTACCCTTACTAACGGTTACCAGTAAATGAAATTATTTTTTTAATTAGACGGATGCGTTTTATAAATTAATTTTTATTTTAATTTTTCAAAAAAAAACCTCCGTCTAATGTAGACGGAGGTAGACATTTTGATTAGGTACAAGATTACCTTTCTAAAAGCTTATACATTTCGTCAAGTTTTGGCGATAGTATAATCTCGGTTCTTCGGTTCTTTGCCCTGCCATCAGCAGTTTCATTACTTTCAATAGGATCATAATAACTATGTCCTGATGCTACAACCCTTATCGGATCGACTTTATAGTTATTTACGAGAATACGAACTATAGCATTAGCCCGTGCTGTACTTAAGTCCCAGTTATCTTTAAAACGCCCACGGATAGGAATACTATCGGTATGACCTTCTATGTTAACTGAGACGTCTGAGTTTAGATTGAGAACCGCGGCGAGTTTGGAAAGTGCGTCTACGCCCTTCGGATTTACTACTGCACTCCCTGAAGGAAATAATAAATTTTCAGATAGTCTCACATACACTTTGCCGTTCTTTTGATAAACTGAAAGATCGTTTGAGTTGAAGCCCTTTAAAGCTTCGGTCATTTTGTTTTTAAGTTCATCTGACTGTGCTTTTTGCTGCGCCAAGAGCGCTTGCAAATGTTGTAACCTTTCCTGCTGTTGCTGCAGAGTCTCTTTGCTTTGGCTCAACTGGTTTTGTTGATCGGCTGTTTGCTGTCCCAACTGACTGTTCTGGCTATTTAATGAAGCAATTTTTGAATTCAAATCATTCATTTGTTTTTTCAAAGAAGCTATATCTGCTTGTAACCTGTCAACATTGTTAGCGAGCCTGGTGCTATCCTCGCGCAATGCTACAGTTTGCATTTGCGATTGCGTAAGTAATCTTTTGGCAACACAACTCGTAAATAGCATTACGATAAAAATTAATGTCAAAAGCTTTTTTATTATACCCATTTCTCTTTAAAATTTAGTTAAGCATTACCTATCAAAAATGCGACCTAATTTTTTAAGTTAAAAAAAAGGCAGAATAAAAATGCATGGGGATTTATTTGCTTTGATTGGTAATTTATATACCCGTGGCTTTGATAAAAAATAAATCAGTATAGACATATTTATATAAATGGATATATTGACAACGAATAGTGGGCAAGAGCATTAATTTCTAATTAACGCGACCCGCCTTACCGTAGCAGGCTTAAGTTGACGGACAACTTGAAAGAGAAAAATATCATAGAATTATATAACGCACGTGCGATTTTTCATTCCAAAAATCTAAATGGCAAAAAAAAATTAATTTTGATGTTGAAACCTGAAATCTGATCGTTTTATATTTTCTGTTCACATTGGACGGAATACGAATCAAACGCTTACTCTATGAAGTTTTATTTTATTTTGCTACTCTTATACGCAAACATCTCTCAAGCCCAGGAATGGCAGGCGGAATTAATGCCAGGCGTTGCAGGTTATAACGGTGACCTGACCGAGGAAAGAATTTCACTCAAACAATTGAGGCCGGCCGTTAGTTTTAATTTGAAATATAATTCCGGAGATTTTATTAATGTAAGAGCAGGTTTATCTTATGGAAGAGTCGGAGCAGATGATAAGAACAGTAAAGACCCGGGATTGCGAAGTCGTAACCTTAATTTTAAGACAGACATTATTGAATTGAACGTGATTGCTGAGGTAAATTTATTTGATCCCGAAAATTATACTGCATATCCTTACGCATTTGGTGGAATTGGCGTTTACCATTTCAATCCATTTACTTATGATAACAATAATAAAAAAACCTACTTGCGGCCCTTAAGCACAGAGGGTGAAGGATTAAGCCAGTTTGTTGGCAGGAAGAAATATGCTCTTACACAATTATGCATTCCTGTTGGATTTGGATGGAAATTTACCGTAAAAGAAAAATGGGATATCAGCTATGAAATGGGCGTGCGAATTCTTTTCACGGACTATCTTGACGACGTTAGTAATTCTTACGTAGATTTAGATGTGCTTGCTGCAGTAAAAGGGCTAAAGAGCGCCGAACTTTCTTACCGTGGCGCGGCCCCGATATTATATGGCCGCAACATACGAGGCAATCCGGCAATAAAAGATTTCTATTATTTCAGTGGAATTAAAATCACTACAAATCTCAAAAATCTTTTTAAAAGAGACCGGTAAGATTTGACTATAAATTCGTCTATTCATCAACGTTATCTTTTTTTTCAGCAATTAGTTTTTCAAAATAGTGAACTCTACTCTCCTGTTTAGCTGTCTTCCTTCATCCGTTTCATTTGTTGCTACCGGCTTCGTCTCACCGTAACCGTGAGAAGTAATTCTTGAGCGGTCTATTCCCTTGGAAATAATATACTCCATTACAGATTTGGCCCTTTCATCACTTAATTTAAAATTATAATCGTCGCTTCCGCGGCTGTCCGTATGGGCGCTCATTTCTATTTCAATTGCAGGATTTTCAGAAAGCAGTTTAACCACCCTGTTCAGTTCGATAAAAGATTCAGAGCGAAGATCCCATTTATCAAAGTCAAAAAATACATTGTTTAGCCTGATCACCTGCCCAACCTCAATGGGAACAAGATAAAGATCTTTGTGTATTTCTTTATAGCCAGCCTTTACTAATGAATCAAGATTTAGATTTTCCGAAATAGCAAAATAGTGTTCAGATGTAGCCCTTATGCTATAATTTTTATCATACGGCAATACAATTTTAAATGCTCCATCCACGGGGTTCGAAACTGCATTTCCTGCTTCAACGCCATCCGGCAATGTTTCATAAATTAAGGAAGCGCTTAGGGGCAACTTCGTTTTTGCGTTATATACGTTGCCACTTACCAGTAAAACAGGATTTGGCTTTTCTTTCTCCAGTAATTTTATTTTCACAATATCCGTGGCTCCATAAGTATTAAGCCCCGTTGTCATATAGGCATATTCGCCTCCGGCATCCAGGGTAAAAAATGCATCCCATTCAGGAGTATTTATCGGGCTGCCCATATTTACAGGATCGCTCCACTTTTGCCATGTTTTATCAAGGCGCTGCGATTTCCAAATATCATTGTTGCCAATCCCACCTGGCCTGTCGCTACTAAAATAAAGCGTTTCACCATCAGAAGCCATGTAAGGCGTCATTTCATTATAATTTGCAAGATTGATTTTTTTTCCGAGGCTTTTAGGCTCACTCCAACTTCCATCTTGTTGTAAAAAACAAACATAAATGTCGTTTTTATAACTGTCCTTAACTTCGGAAATGTATAATAATAAAGTCTGGGCGTCAGTCGCCATTGTAGCTCCATATTGATTTCCCCGGTCATACTTTTCGTAATTTTTAATTTTAAGCATTTCCGGTTTGCCCCAATTGGCATATTTGGTGAGGTAACACATGCTAACGCCATTTCCAAAATAATCCCCATCGATGAACGCATTTCTAATAAGAATACGATTGTTATCAGGCGATATCCAAAAAACTGCATTGTATTCTGATGTATTTAAGGGAAAGCCAAGGTGCACCGCTTCACTCCATTTTCCTGTGGTGTCTCTTTCTGAAAACCAAATGTCTTGTGAATTTGGCACTGAATTTACTTTGGTATTATAAGGATGGTTTTGGCGAATAAAAAATAATAAATTTCCATCAGCAGAAACCGTGGGCCTTAATTCAGCATATTGAGTATTTATTGATGGACCAATATTTTCAATTTTTAGAATGGTTTGAGAAGTTA
>JBDTKB010000039.1:0-8717 GCA_039935555.1 Ginsengibacter sp.
TTAAGAGAATCAAAAGGCGTTCTGCGCGCAACATCTTTAAAATCTGAAGCGAAAAGCACATTCTTTATCTTTTTAAATTTTACATCAGGAGGAATGATCATCATGGGAACGTGAATGTTTTTTATCAGGTTAAGTGTATCGTTCCCGATATTAACGCTTGCCATTCTTGAACTGCCGTTGATGCCCATAATTACCATATCTATATGGTTGCTTACAACATACTTTGAAATATTATCAATAAAAGAACCTTCCTCCGTTTCGATGGTAATTTTTTGATCGGGGCTATTTTTAAGAAAGTCTTTTATAATTTTCAATTCATTATCCTTTGCCATTTTCATAGACCCTTCTTCACCATCCTTGGATGTAGAAAAAAAGACATTTCTGTACACATGGTACAAAATTATTTCAGTTCCGGAAATATCTTTTGTCATTTCAATTACATATTCAGCGGCGCTTTCTGATGGCAGGGAAAAATCTACCGGGACAAGAAATTTTTTCATTTATAAATTTTTACTAAGGTAAATAATTAAAGGCAAAAAAATCCTTTAAAATCCGCGGGCGAAATTAACGTCCATAATAATTCGTTCACCGTAGCCGTAAAGCTTTTGCGGAAGGGCTGGAATACCATGTTCGAAATGGAGGTGGGAAAATTAGTTGCTTACTGCTATCGGTCCCGGCTACACGCGTGCGTTTGCTCGTAAACGATTACAACATTGGACACAACGAATTAAGAAGGCTATAGAAGGTTAATAGCGGAAGATATATAACTAAAAATACCTACCGCTGAGGCAAAATAAAAATATAAATGCCGAAAGATGCGTGGAACAAAAGAGTAAGCGGGATTATGGTATACAATGATCCTTTTATCTTACCGGCACCGTAAATAAACCGTTAGTTACTACCAAACTGTCCGTGCCTGTACCTTGTTGATTTTTAATAGTTCCGCTAAAAGTCCCCTGCACATAATGCGCACTTGCAGCCATTAAATTTATAGTGAAAGATGTATTGCTTAAGCTGTCTGCCGTCCAGGTTTCCCCCACATTATCGAAGTAATTAAAATATGCCATGGAAGTATTTGTATTGGTATATACTCCTGCTCCAATACCGGTTGTACCGCCCACGCCAAATTCAATTTTGGACATTGAATTAACGATCGTATCGAGGCCCGATACAATAAGCCCGGCTGCGCCTGAATTTCCCGGAACACCGCTGTTGGTCGCATAAGCACTGTCTCCAAAATTTCTATACACACCATTGAGAAAACAACTAAGAAAATAATTCGGCTCAATACCCTGCACCGTTGCAACTGAAAAGGTGCAACTGCCGCCCGGCCCGCTTAACCTGGTCAAGATAAAATTAGAAGTATCAATTGCTATCGGAGTTCCCGTTCCGTTGAGAATCACCGTTTGCGTACCTGTTGATGTAAAAGTTCCGGTACTGCTGAAAAGCATGCCATTTACGGTGTTGGTCGTAATCCAATAAGGGCCGGCGACAGAAACTTCAACCGTTATCATTACGGTATTTGAAGCATCCAGCGCAGTGTCTGCAACATATCTTCCGGAAACGGTTGTTGCTGCGCAACTGCCTCCGCTTCCTAAAGTGTAGGTAGCTAAAGGCGTTGAATTATCAACAACAGTTTTTTTGCAGCTGCATATTACTAATAGCACAACAATTGTTGCCAATAGATTTTTCAGAAGGAACATTTTAAATAAAGTTTTCAAATGACAATAATTCTTGCGGAATTTTCAAAGATAATTAGTTTCAAATTGAAACCAGAATAGGGGTTGTTCGCAAATTTATTTCCATAAAATTGCGGTTACACTGCTAGGCCACTTTTTTTCCTAATTGGAACATTTTTTAGTTTTCTCTAAATAATCCGGATAAAGTTTTTGAAGAACTTCAAAATCTGTAATTTGTACCATGCGTAAATTCTCTACCCTTTCAAAAGCTATTATTTGTTTTTTCTTTCTCGTAACAATAAAATTATCTGCTCATACCCAGGATGTTTCCATCAGTGAAATTGCCAATGCGGAAAAAATGATCGGACTTCATTTTAACGCAGCACAAAGAGATTCGATGGTAAATCAATTGAATGCAAATCTGCATATTTATCAATACTTGCATAGTTTCGATTTAGCTAATAGTGTGCCCTTGCCGCAATGGTTTGACCCTGTATTACCAGAGATGAAATTCAGCACTAGTCAACATTCAATTAACTTTAGCATTCCACCTAATGTCGTAATGCCTGCTGATAAGAATCAATTGGCATTTTACTCAATTCCTCAACTGTCATCTTTACTCCTGCAACATAAAATCACTTCGGTGCAACTAACCACTTTCTTTATAAACCGCCTGAAAAAATATGGCGACACCTTGCATTGTGTTATCAACCTTACAGAAAGTATCGCCATGAAACAGGCAAGGCAGGCTGACGACGCTTTCGCAAAAGGCATTTATAAAAGCCTGCTGCAAGGTATACCATATGGGCTTAAAGATCTGTTTGCGGTAAAAGGGACAAAAACAACTTACGGTACACCGCCTTTTAAAAACCAGGTGCTGGATGAAGATGCATTCGCGTACCAGCAACTGGAAAAAGCCGGCGCTGTATTGATTGCGAAGCTATCAATGGGCGAGTTGGCAATGGATGATATATGGTTTGGCGGACAAACGAAAAATCCCTGGAATTTGCAGCAAGGATCTAATGGCTCGTCTGCAGGTTCGGCATCGGCTACGGTGGCCGGGTTGGTACCTTTCGCCATTGGCACAGAAACCTACGGCTCCATAGTAGCGCCCAGTGCCGTGTGCGGCGCAACGGGCCTGCGGCCTACCTTTGGGAGTGTTGCCCGTACCGGTGGCATGACGCTCGCCTGGACTTCCGACCGCATTGGGCCTATTTGCCGCAGCGCAGAAGATGCCGCAATAGTATTTGCGTCTATACATGGTAGTGATGTATATGATCGCGCCTCACGAATGATGCCTTTTAACTATACTGGTAATGTTAATCTCAAAAATATAAAGGTGGCGTATGCAAAAAACTACATCGATACACTGAACGATAATAGTGCAGAAAAAGGAGTTATAAAAACTTTGCAAGATGCGGGTGTGCAGGTTACGGGTATTGATTTTCCTTCTAACCTTCATACGAGCGATTTATTAACTACTATTTGGGCCGCAGAGTCTGCCGCCGCTTTTGATCCGCTCACCAGGTCTGGCAAAGACAGCGAGATGGTACAACAATGGCAAAGCCGCTATCCTAATATGTTTAGAAGTGCCCGCTTTATACCGGCAGTTGAATACCTCAATGTTTGTCGTGTACGCTACCTCGTTATGCAACAGGCTTTTCCATTGTTAAGCAAATACGATATCATTATTGTGCCAAGTATGGCCGATGAACCGATGGCGCTTACATGCCTTACGGGCAATCCATGTATTACTTTGCCTTCAGGCCTGCCTGTTACGAGTGGCGCTCCGCCCAGTATTACTTTTATCGGTGGCAAATTATACAGTGAGGCAACATTGGCTGCGTTCGCTAAAAAGTTCCAGCAACTAACTCATTACGAGCAAAAGCATCCGGCTATGTTTTCGAACTAATTTTACTAGTAGCGGGTAGGGATAATCGATTTACAAACGATTTGATCCAAGGTTTCTACGCATTGAGCCATGATGTCATTGATAATTCTTTAAATTGGGAAACTATGATTTTCATTACACAACTCATTTACATTTTGGAAGAGCAGGAAAAAATTTTTGATGAATTTGAATCTATTGCTATTCCCGCAATTTCAAAATATAACGGTCAACTTTTACTTCGTGTACGGCCTGCCGCTGAAGCTTATATTCAAAATGCTATAGAAGCTCCTTATGAAATTCACCTGGTTAGCTTTGAAACTGATAATGACTTTTCAAACTTTATGCATGACGATGAAAGAAAGAAGTTTCTTCATTTGAAAGAACAATCCATAAAGTCGGTTTTGTTAATAAAAGGAACCAAACTTTAAGGACTTTACTGCCAAATAATAACGCGTGTTAAAGGACTTCCTACACAATTTGCAGGCAAACTTTACCATTTAGCAGAAGACAATTGCATGGTAATACAGAACTGTATACATTTGAGGCCTGTTTGGTTTTTATACATTTTATTTGATATTATTTAACTGGTATCTTGTAAAGCAAAAAATATTAAAATTGTTTTTGTCAGCTGGTATATTCTACAAATAATAAACAGCTTTAAAAGGTTGAATTTTCACTCATTTATTTTTAAAATTAATTGCCTTTCATTTGGCGGATAATTTTCATTACGTGAAGCTGAGTCAGCCCAATAATTTGCTTGTAATATTTCCCCCGATAAAAAAGAGCGATAGTTCGGACAATTATCCCTCCCTTTCGTCCCTTCAACTTGCAAGTCTCCTTACTTCACTCTATATTTAATGTATAAATATCCCATTTAAAAATCCGATGCATAAGACGGTGCAAAATATTTGCGCCAAACGCCTCCACCTTTGCAATTTTTGGGTTAACGGGAAATGCTACATCGTTCATAATATTTGCTACCAACCGAAAAAGAAGATAACCTCCTTTTAGAACTGTCGAATAGAACATTCAACAAACAACATTTACAATAATGAAGGAATATAATTTTTGTTTTCTTCATTAAAGATAGAATTAATGCGCGCTACAAATAATTGATAAAGTACGTGCATAAGAAATTGAATAAAATAAAAGTGAAGTCCAGCCATCACTATAAAAACGGGCCTGCCCCGCACAGGCATTTCTGCGGGGGCGAAACCGAAAAGCCATACGAATAGGAAAATTAAAAATCAAAACATGAAAAAATTTTTTGTAACAGCAGGCTTATTTCTTTTAGGAATAACTGCTTTCTGCCAGCAGGAAGAAAATGGGACTATTTACATCAAACATCCGAATATTGACGCGGTAAATAATTCCGGTAAAGCATACCTGGCGCAGGATGTAGCAACACTCAAAAAAATCTATTCAGACACAGCAAGATTTTGGTCATCGGGCATGGAAAAGTCTATTCCTATTGCCGATGCAATAAAAATGTGGATGACTGACTTTGATTTCTACACAGATGTAGCGCAACAAGTAGTTGGCTACCCTGATTACCTGCATTATAAAAAAGATGACGGTATGACGGTGCAATCATGGTGGACCTGGGTCGGCAAGTCAAAAAAAACCGGTGAAGTCTTAAAAATTCCTATGGTTATTTTCGACGACTTTAATAAGGACGGCAAAATAATAAGAGAGTTAATTTACGGCGATTTTAGCAAGATGGTGAAAAGTTAAATGCTGTTTTTCAAAAGAACATAAGCTCAATTAATAAATCATAAAATTAAAATTATGCCAACAATCATTTCACGACACAAAGTAGGTGACATTAACGCATGGCTTGCCGGGCACAAGGACAGGCTTGAATTATTTGCACCTGTTTCATCAGGGTTTAGAACCTTCCAGGATATGGATGATCCAAATTCCGTTGTAATAATTGTTGAAACTGATGATCCGGCAAAACTGGCGGCCGTTATTAACGATCCGGCGAATGATGCGGTAAAAGCCAGGCACACAGTCCTTGAGCCAATTATCATATCTACTGCACTTTTTTTATAACACGAACATTTAGAACCAGCTAAGACCAAAAGTTTTAGCTGGTTTTTTTAACGCTAAAATTAAAAGTCATGATCAAACTAACGGTTCTTTATGGCCACCCTACGGATACTGCCGCCTTTGAACAATATTATGCAAATACCCATGTTCCCCTCGCTTTGCAAATGAAAGGGTATGAAAAAACTGAGCTCACAAAATTTATGAGCGCGCCGGATGGAACGCAGGCGGCCTTCTATCGTATGGCAGAATTTTGGTTTTCAAGCGCTGAAGCTTTACAGGCAACGATGAGTTCACCTGAAGGCCAGGCGACCGCAGCAGACCTTCCCAATTTTGCCACTAGTGGAGTAATTTTTTTAACTGGTGAAGTAGAAGAATAATTCGAGGACGGTTTAATAGGAGATTAATTTTAACCCGCACCCGCAAAAGTGTTTCAGGGGCGCAGGTCATAGCAATCCTGTTTCCAATCTGCAAACAATTTGATAAGTATAAACGGTCTCATAAAGAAAAACCGTGGCTCAGTTATTTGTAATGCTGTCTATTGGCCAACCTAGCGTTGAATGATATTCGAAATAAGAGAAAATATTTTCTACTTATCTTCTTAAATAAAATCAACTAATCATCAAAAAAATTTAAACAAAATGAAATCAGTAATTGTCACAGGTGCCAATAGGGGCATCGGGCTTGAAATAACTTTAGCATTTGCAAGGGCTGGCTACAAAGTTTTTGCAACTATGCGAAATCCCGATAGCGCCTCTGCGCTGAAACAAAAAATCAAAGACGAATCTTTATCAATAAACATTTCGGCGATGGATGTAAACTCAGATGAATCTGTTAAGCAATGCATGGAAAGTATTCTTCAAGAGAATGGGCCCTTAGATGTTTTAGTAAATAATGCCGGGGTAGAACGGCACGGCTCTGTGGAAGAGTTGACTATGGAGGATTTCAAAGATGTGATGGAGACTAATTTTTTTGGAGTGCTCAGATGTACAAAGGCTTTATTGCCCTCAATGCGCACTAACAGGAATGGATGTATTATTAATATAGCCAGTGTTTCCGGCAAAATTGCCACGTCTCCATTAAGCGCTTATTGTGCCAGCAAATATGCACTGGAAGCCATGAGTGAAGCGCTGGCACAGGAAGTGAAATCTTTCAATATACGCGTTGCGATTATTGAACCGGGAATTATTAGTACCGACATGGCCCAGGATATTAGCTTTAGCGAAGAATGCATTTATCCTCAGGCCAAACGCTTTGCGGGTCTCTTTGCAGCTTCACTTCAAACACCAAGGCCTCCATCTATAGTTGCAGATAAGATCGTTGAAATTGCAGAAAGTGACTCCTGGCAATTACGCCATCCTGTGGGGCTGGATGCGTTACCATTTCTACAATGGCGCGCATCAATGACAGATGAACAATATGTCGATTGGAATGCAGCTACAGACGATGAGTGGTATGAAGGCACACAAAATACTTTTGGGTTAGATGCGCGGCAGGTACAGCGATAGGTAAATCAATTTGCGACGAAAAAAGAATTACTTTGAATTGAAAAATGGATCGGTCGATAAAAAGATTACATTAATTATTGCCTTTCATTGGTATTCAATTAAAGCAAATACATGAAAATAAAACTTTTAATAATCGGGATTTTTTTTGGACAGTTTCTCGTAGCACAATCCTATAAAAAAATACATCGCAAAGCGATTGTTGTGGATACACACAATGATATTTTAATGAAAGCTGCGGATGTAGGCGTCGTTTTTGACCAGGACCTTACAGGTAAAACACATAGTGATTTGGCACGATGGAAAAAAGGTGGTCTTGATGTACAAATATTTTCCGTGTATTGTGATGGTGCTTTAAAAAATCCTTTCGCCTATGCCAACCGGGAAATGGATAGCCTGGATGCAGTGTTGGCGCGCAATCCAGATAAAATTGTAAAAGTTGCCAACTATGCTGAATTACTAAAAGTAGTAAAGCAACATAAAATAGCTGCTATGTTTGGCGTGGAAGGCGGCCACATGATAGAAGATGATTTAAATAAACTGGATTCGCTTTATAAACGCGGGGCGAGATATTTGACCCTTACTCATAACGTTTCACCTTCATGGGCAACAAGCGCCGCAGATGAAACAACAAAAAAAGACCTGCCTCATAAAGGTCTCACGGGTTTTGGCAAGCAGGTAGTGCAGCGTATGAACCAACTTGGGATGCTCGTTGACGTTAGTCATGCAGGTGATCAAACTTTTTGGGATGTGATTAATACTACCACTAAGCCAATCATTGCGTCACACAGTTCTGTTTACAGCCTCGTACCGCATAGACGCAATTTGAAAGATGAGCAAATAAAAGCGATTGCAAAAAATGGTGGTGTGATACAGGTTAATTTTAACCCGGGCTTTATTGACAGCACCTTCGGTAAAAAAGAGACAGCCTTCTTAAAAGAGCATGAAGCAGAGGATGATTCGCTGATGAAAAGCGGCAAGGATGATTTTTACTCGCTGGATTATCTGTATCATAAATATGCGGCAGAAGCAAGCGCGATGCGGCCAGCACTTTCCATGCTTATTGATCATATTGTTTACATCATCAATTTGGTGGGCGTTGATTATGTTGGCCTTGGCTCTGACTTTGATGGAATCAACCTTACGCCTCAACAATTGGATGACGTGACAGCTTATCCGTTAATTACAAAGGCATTGGTTGAAAAAGGTTATAATAAAAAAGATATTACTAAAATTTTAGGAGGAAATTTTTTAAGAGTATTAAAAGCCAATGAAGAAAGATAAGGCTTACTGGCATCGTTTACAATATTGGCGGTGCTGCTATTTTATCAGAATATTTTTATAAGAAATATTTCCACGATGACGCTGATTATGAGAAGAAAAAAATCTGGAAACCGTTGTTTATTGGTCTTGCAATATGCACCCTGTTTATTTTCTTTGCTGTTTGGGCTAAGAGCCAGGTAATGCAATAAATAAAAATTCAGCAAGCTCGACTGCGCACTTCCCATCATAAATATTTATAGTCGTGATATATCATATCAATATTTCTTATGCAGCCTTAATTTTGCTTTCCATTCATTCCTTTGCATGAAG
>JBDTKB010000040.1:0-6637 GCA_039935555.1 Ginsengibacter sp.
ATGAAAAAGAAATAAGTGTCTACAACGGCGTTCAGGATTTTTGGTTTAAAGGAGATGAGTTGTATCCTTTGCCACTTGATGAAAAACAATTATTCAATCTGAAATTTCAAAAACACGTGAACGGCGACGGTTCAGTAAAATATATGAAAGGCGCCTTCAGGATACAAACGCCACAACAAGACAATTTCTCCAATTTCGAAATATGGTACAGAGATGAGAAAAGAATTATGACTCAACCGATTTCTGTGCACCAACTACAAAATCATTATTTGGAAATGACTAAAGTGCACCTGACGGACGACATTATTTAAAATAAATTTTAGAACTAATTATAATATGGTAGAGCTATTCAATTGAACGAACAAATCGACTTTTTTAACTATCCCCATATAATTCAGGGAAATTTTAGTGCTGCTTTGTATCAAGCCATATTTTTCCGCATAATAACTATTGATGTTACTGGAAAGGCCGGAAGGTGGAATTAAGGAAGATGTTATTGTGGCGGAAACATGAATTACATTGGTATAAGTAACATTATTCACAACCATGGTAATTCCTTTTTCTGCAATATTAAATGTGAGTGTTACGGGTATGGGAAATGGCGCCCCGGTAATATTTACGGTCTGGTTTTGAGTCCAACTAGTGCCCGCAGCAGCGTCATCTTTTAAATATAACCTTTCAAAAACTCCTGCCCCAAAGCCGGCGGGTAATGAGTCAAATTGATAATAATCGTGACCGGTTACATTGAGATATTGGTTACCGCCGGCTGATTTATTGAAAATATGGTAACTCTTACCGTTGATTGCTGTGTCTTTTGAAGTAGAGGTAACGATATAATTTGAATTTGCAGGTGTCGCTATGGACGAATCGGTCTGGTGGTAAGTCCAGGTACTACCGGCAGAAGTTGATAAATAAAGATTGGATTGGGGAGTTGGCGTTGGTTCTGTCGTTTTTTTACATGAAATAAAAAATAATAATACGACAGGAATTACAATGCTTTTTATTTTCATATATGGGATTTTTACAGATTTTCTGTAATATTAACCCTTTTTTTGTAAAATTGAAATATTTAAACTTATCTTTGCGCTCCCAAAAACAGTATGGCCAAACAAGCACTCATTAAACAAGACGGTACGATCCTGGAAGCCTTATCCAACGCGATGTTCAGGGTTAAGCTTGAAAATGGTCACGAAATTTTGGCAACTATTTCAGGCAAAATGAGGATGCATTATATCAGAATTTTGCCAGGCGATAAGGTGGGAGTGGAAATGAGTCCATACGATTTATCGAGAGGACGGATAATATTCAGGTATAAATAAAATTACTGTAAGAAGTAACTATAAAATTGAAATCATGAAAGTAAGGGCATCAATAAAGAAAAGAAGCGTGGATTGCAAGATCGTGAGGAGAAAAGGCCGCTTGTATGTAATCAACAAAAAAAATCCCCGCTTTAAGCAAAGACAGGGATAATTGAATTGAATTAAAAAATAAAATTAATATTCTTATGGCTCGTATTGCCGGTATAGATTTACCAAAAAACAAAAGGGGAGAAATAGGCCTTACATATATATATGGTATTGGACGCTCTACCGCCCGCTATATTTTAGATAAGGCAAATGTGAATTACGATAAAAAAGTGAATGAGTGGAATGACGATGAACAAACAGCTATAAGAAATGCTATCAGCGGAGAGTTTAAAACTGAAGGTGCATTACGTAGTGAAGTTCAGACGAACATTAAACGCCTGTTGGATATTGCCTGTTACCGTGGATTAAGGCATCGTAAGGGATTGCCATTGCGAGGCCAGCGTACAAGAACTAACAGCCGTACAAGAAAAGGAAAACGTAAGACAGTTGCCGGTAAGAAGAAGGCACCTAAGAAATAAATAAATTTGAAATTCCCTCGGGAGTTTTATAAGGCTTTATTTTTCGAGCTAAACCCGGATATCCAAAAGCCGGAAGGAGGGTTGGTTCGGTTCGGCAAATTGCCGGAGATTTTTTTAAAGATTACCTATTTAATACAATTATGGCAAAAGCTACAAATGCAAAAGGATCGAACGTAAAAACATCCAACAAAAAAAGAATCGTAAAAGTAGAACCCTTCGGAGACGCTCACATCGTAGCGAGTTTCAACAACATCATTATAAGTTTAACCAACAAGCAGGGACAAGTTATTTCCTGGTCATCTGCAGGTAAAATGGGTTTCAGGGGTTCAAAAAAGAATACGCCTTACGCAGCACAAATGGCAGCGGCAGATGCGGCAAAAGTTGCCCTGGACGCCGGTTTAAAGCGTGTGGATGTTTTCGTAAAAGGACCAGGTTCAGGCCGCGAAGGCGCCATCCGGTCTCTTTCACAATCAGGTATTGAAATTGTTATGATTAAAGATGTAACACCTTTACCTCACAACGGTTGCAGGCCACCAAAAAAGAGAAGAGTTTAAATTCAAAAGGCAATCTACAAGAGTAATTTTTTAATAATTACGTATTGTTGTTGCCAATTTTCAATAACGGGTGTATCATTTATTTTTGATTTTTAATGATGATACGCCGACACTAAAAAATCAATATAAATTATGGCTCGGTACACAGGACCAAAAACAAAAATCTCCAGGATATTCGGAGAGCCCATCACCGGGAACGGTAAATGGTTAACTAAAAACAGCAATCCCCCGGGAATGCACGGCGCAGCCCGTAAACGTAAAAGCCTTGGAGAGTATGCACTTCAGCTACGCGAAAAGCAAAAAGCCAAATACACTTACGGTGTTTTGGAGAAACAATTCCGCAACACATTTACTGAAGCTTCACGCAGGAAAGGTGTAACAGGTGAAAACCTTATCAGGCTTTTGGAAGCGCGCCTTGATAATACAGTTTTTCGCATGGGCATCGCGCCAAGTCGCCAGGCGGCAAGGCAGTTGGTTTCTCATAAACACATCACTGTTAATGGAACCGTTTTAAATATTCCTTCTTATTCTTTAAAGCCGGGAGATGTAATTGGGTTAAAAGAAAAGACAGCAGATAACGTTTCTATCACTGGAAATTTAAGGCCAAAAAATCCAAAATTCAATTGGATCGAATGGAGCGAAGGCACTATGCAAGGAACTTTTATTGCTTATCCTGAAAGAGAAAGTGTTCCTGAAAACATCAAAGAACAACTTATTGTGGAATTGTATAGTAAGTAGGAATTGAGTTGAAAGTTTAAGAAGAATAAAATAATTAAATCAAATAAAAACAAAATAAAAAATGGCCATTTTAAATTTTGTAAAGCCAGACAAAATTGTTCTCCAAAAAAGTAATGATTTTGAAGCGCAATTCGAGTTTCGCCCTTTAGAACCGGGCTATGGTGTAACAATTGGTAACGCCTTGAGAAGGGTTTTGCTTAATTCTTTGGAAGGTTACGCGATAGTGGGTATCAACATTGGTGGGGCTGATCATGAATTTGCTACAATTAAGGGCATTACCGAAGATGTTACTGAAATTATTCTAAACCTTAAACAGGTTCGCTTTAAAAAGAAAGTTGACCAGGATGCGGGTACAGAAAAAATCAGTCTTTCATTAAAAAATAAATCTGAATTTACTGCAGGAATGATCGGAGAAGCTTCTCCATCTTACCAGGTAATGAATCCGGATCTTTTAATATGCACAATGGATAGCTCAGCAAAGTTGGATATTGAAATTACCATCGGCAAGGGCCGTGGTTATGTTCCTGCAGAAGAGAACAGGGAAAAGAGTTCTCATTTTGGATATATTCCTGTTGATTCAATTTATACTCCCATAAAAAACGTAAAGTATAGCATTGAAAATACAAGGGTTGAACAAAGAACCGATTTCGAAAAACTGGTAATGGATGTGGTGACAGATGGTACAATTCATCCTGAAGAAGCGGTTAAGCAAGCATCAAGAATTTTGATTCAGCATTTGATGATCATTACTGATGAGAACATCACTTTTGATAGCAAAGAAGAAAAGAAAGAAGATCTTGTTGACGAGCAAACTTTACAACTCCGCAAGGTGCTAAAAACTCCATTGGAAGATTTAGACCTTTCCGTAAGAGCTTTCAATTGTTTGAAAGCCGCAAAAATTAATTCATTGAGTGAATTGGTTCAGTATGAGCAGGAAGACCTTATGAAATTCAGGAACTTTGGACAAAAATCTTTAAGTGAAATTGAGCAGGTGTTGAATGAAAGAGGACTTGGTTTCGGAATGGATTTAAGTAAGCTGAAATTAGACGACGAGTAACAAAATTAATTATAATAATCGCCTTGTAATTCCTGACACGGTACAAGGTTTAACCATCCGGTTATATTAAATTATATAAAACCGGAACAAAAATAAAGTCATGCGTCACGGAGATAAAGGAAATAATTTAAGCAGAACAGCAAGTCACAGAAAGGCTTTGCTTAGCAACCTTGCCTGTCAATTATTTCAATATAAAAAGATAGTAACTACTTTGGCTAAAGCAAAGGCGCTTCGCCCTTATGTAGAGCCACTGATAACAAAAGCAAAAGACAATACTACGCACCAGCGCAGATTAGTTTTTAGCCACTTGCAAGATAAAGAAGCTGTAAAAGAATTGTTTGATGTGATAAGCGCTAAAATAGCTTCCCGCCCGGGCGGATATACCCGCGTTATAAAGCTGGGAAAAAGAGTAGGAGATAATGCAGAACTCGCCATGATAGAATTGGTAGATTATAATGAAATTTATGGTAAAGGTAAAGGCGAGGCTGAAGGTACTGCTAAGAGAACAAGAAGAGCAGGTGGACGTAAAAAGTCTTCAACCGAGGCAACTGCAAATAGCGAAGCAACGACTGAAGTTAGCGATGCAACAGAACCAGTAGTTAAGACAAAATCATCAACTAAAAAAGAAGATGATCTTACGAAAATAGAAGGCATCGGACCCAAAGCTGCAGAAGCTTTACATGAAGGCGGAATAAAAAGCTTTAGCAAATTATCTAAAAGCACCCCTGAAGAAATAAAAGAAATTTTAGAAAAATCAGGTGGTCATTTCAACGCCTTGGATCCTGCAACCTGGCCGCAACAGGCCGAATTGGCCGCATCCGATAAATGGGATGAATTGAAAACACTCCAGGATAAATTAGTTGGCGGACGGGAAGAGTAGTATTCTCCTGGTTATCCACTCATAATAAATTTTATAGCCGTTGCAATTTTAGTTCAAACTAAACTTCAGCGGCTTTTTATTTCCGGCAACTTAATAAGCCAAATACTTCATTCAAGATTTCAGTAGAAATAATTTTATTTTCCTTTATTTAGTTGCTTTCAAAGGGAAGACTTCGTCATGGTTAATTATTCTTTTGGTCATTGAAGAAAATGAAACACAGGACAGTGTTGTTTTACGTGGAAATCCTTGAGTGCAACTCCAAAAATTATTTCGCGGTAGGGTTCGTCAGTGTTACAGGTTGTAACCTATAAGCTGCTACCGTTTGGCCATTTTGCGTTGCCGGGATCCATTTTGGTCCGGTCTTGATAGCATTCATGGCCGTTTCAGCTAAATGTGTATGCTTCATTGTAGTGGCTTCCACGTGGCTAATACTTCCATCAGTGTTTACTATAAATTTTATAAGGCATGTTCCAAAATCTTTATTCGTAAAAGAATCTTGTACAGCCTGAATTTTACTCACAATATATTTTATCCATGCTTGCTGGCCTCCCGGGAAGCTTGCCTCATTTTCAACTTTGGTAAAAACTTTATCGGGTAGTGAGTCTGTAGCCTTACTAATATTCAAATTCTTATTTAGCAAAGTATTTACGTTATCATTATTATTGTTCTCATTTTTCAAATGAATTGTAGTTGAGTTTATATCTTCATTTGCATGCATTATCATTGATGTGTTGGATTTAGCCGGTTTTGATAAAATTAGGATAACTCCGTTTTTACCTTTTTGCCCATACACGGC
Source organism: Ginsengibacter sp. (assembly GCA_039935555.1). GTDB lineage: Bacteria > Bacteroidota > Bacteroidia > Chitinophagales > Chitinophagaceae > Ginsengibacter. The sequence continues at coordinate 5,911 of JBDTKB010000040.1, forward strand.
TATAGCGCTTTCGCCTTTCAAGACTTGTATCGATTCTATAGAACCTGGCGAAATCGTGTTCATTTTTTCTTTAGAGATTTCTTTTCCATCAAGAAAATAAATTGGGTAACGTCCGGTGTCAGATCCATATAAAATTATTGTACCTGGGGCTGCGTTGATGTTTGAATTTGATGAGTTGTCAGCAGAGTTAATTATGATAGCCGTGTCTGCTCTTGCTGTAACTTTATTGATTCGATCTTCTATTACGGCATTGCCTTCCAAACGGGCAAAAACATTTGATTTATTTGTATCGGTTGTATTTTGCGTGTTAGAAATTTGAGTGCCGGCAGTATTCATTAAATTTTGGTCCGCATATTTTTCAATCCCTTTTAAAATATTTTCTGCAATTACCTTTTGGTTTTTTGGATTAATCAAATAATCAACATCTTTTTGATTACTAAGAAAACCAGTTTCAATAAGTATGGCGGGGTATTCATTTGCTTTTAATACCCAAATGCCTTGTTCGAGTTGCTTAAGATCATCAGCAACAGGAAGTGGATAGTTATTTCTAAAAGTTTGAATTATTGCCGAACCAAGAAACTGGCTCTGTTTTAAAAATACGTTGTCTTTTTTTGGAATGATAACAGTGAGTCCACTTAAATCATTTTTTGAGACACTGGCATCTACATGTATAGAAATAAACAGATCTGCTTTGTGATCATTAGCAAAAGTGGATCTTTCTTTTGCA
>JBDTKB010000041.1:0-16829 GCA_039935555.1 Ginsengibacter sp.
GATTTAAAACCCACTCGTTAAATAAAGATTCCGCTTCGGCTCTTAACAAAGTATTTCCTTTATTAGCCGTAGCGCCAAATCTATTTCTGTTTAATGATAACGACATACAAATTTTTTCCAAACCTAAAACATTTCTTAAAAAATGAAGAATTGTATTTTTGATGAATTATGGGCAATTATTTATCATTGAATTAAAAATATTTAAAATCATGAGTAAAGTTTATCGCTGGGGTATTTTAGGAGCGGGTAGAATTGCGGAGAAGTTTTGTGAAGCGCTTTGTTTTACGGAAGAAGCAGAAGTATACGCAGTCGCATCAAGAAATATTGAGAATGCCAAAGCGTATGCCCGAAAATTTAAGGCAAAAAGATCTTATGATAATTATGATGAACTGGTTAAAGATAAAAATGTTGATATAATTTATATCGCTACACCTCATGCTTTTCATTATGAACAAACAATGCTTTGCCTTCAAAATAATAAACATGTTTTATGTGAAAAGCCCATGTCGCTTTCCTATGCTCATACATCTGAAATGCTTGCGCGTGCCAAAAAAAGCAACTTATTTTTGATGGAAGGAATGTGGACTTCTTGCATGCCATCTATTAATAAAATTATCTCAACAATTAATGATGGAATGATCGGAGAGCCCAAATATTTGAGCGCAGATTTTGGCTTTGCATCTCCTTTGGATGTTAATGGAAGGCTATTCAATAAACAAATTGGCGGCGGTTCAGTTATGGATGTGGGCATTTACCCAATCTTTTTAGCAACCTTAATTTTTGGAGAACCATCTGCTATTAAAACAGTTTCCAAACTAACGTCAAGTGGCGTAGACGAATATGCGAATGTAGTGATGCAATATCCAAATGGGCAATCATCGCAAATATTATCTTCCGTTGCTTTCAACACACCAATAGAAGCTGAAATTATTGGCACAAAAGGCCGGATCAAAATAGATAATCCCTGGTTTAAGGCAACCAGCTTTTCAATCCTTTTAAACGATGGCAAAACTGAAAATTTTTCGATGCCTCATTTATCGAATGGCTTTGAACACGAAATAAAAGAAGTTACACATTGTCTTAACAATGGACTTATTGAAAGCAATAAAATGCCGCATAAAATAACTTTACTGCTCAGTAAAATTATGGAGGAGATTCTGCAACAAGCAGGCGTTGTTTATTAAAATTTCAATAAGAGCCAATAACTTTTTTTGGTATTTTTGATTCATATCTAAAGCAAAAATTTCTCTATTTTTTTATTCAACTGCCGTTATTCTTGCAGCAAATCCACCGCCGGGTGCTAAATGTATTTTCATCTTCGTAGCGGAAGTAATTTTCATAATTTCCTTTTTATAATCAGTTGCATCCCTATCTGCGTTTATGCCATCTTTAAATATTTCAGCCTCAAAATTACCTGCACCTAAAAAAGAAAAATCTATATCGAGATCTCTTTCCTTCCAGTTACTCATTGCTCCTACATACCATATGTTATCTTTCTCTCTCGCTATCGCTGCATATTCTCCAACTTCTCCTGCTAAAGGAACGGTTTTATCAAACGTTGTTGGAAATTTTGCAATAAAATCAGTGCATTCCTGTTCTTTCATATAGGCCGTTGGATTGTCTGATAACATTTGCAACGGCGCCTCAAAAACTACGTACATGGCCAATTGATGGCACCGCGTTCCCTGGCTTTCCGGCATAGAACTTATCGCTCTAAAATTACTTTTAGTTGCATTGCGCATTGCGCCCGGTGTATAATCCATTTGCCCTGCGATCATACGAATGAAGGGGATCGTAACATCATAATGCGGTACATCATCGTTCGGTGTCCACTTCACATTTTCCATTCCTTTTACTCCTTCAAAATTCACAACATTCGGAAAAGTTCTTTGTAACCCTGTCGGTTTGTACATTCCATGAAAGTCAAGAAGCATCTTATTTTCTGCAGCTTTTTTCGCAATAGAATAGAGCGATGATACCATCTTTTGATCATCTCTATCCATAAAATCTATCTTAAATCCTTTTGCTCCCATGGCAGAATATTTCGCAAATGCTTCATCCATTTTAGTATCAACTGCATGCCAGCCGGCCCATAAAATAACGCCAACATTTTTTTGTTTTCCATAGTCAATAATTTCCTGCAAATTGAGTTTTGGAGATACGTCCATTAAATCAAGATCATTGCTCCAGCCTTCATCTATTATTATATATTCCAATTTATTAGCTGCTGCAAAATCAATATAATATTTATAAGTTTTTGTATTGATGCCGGCCCTGAAATCAACATGGCTGATGTTCCAGTCATTCCACCAATCCCAGGCAACCTTACCCGGTTTAATCCATGACACGTCAGTAATGCGTGGAGGCGATGCTAACTTTTGAACCATGTCATTGTTAAGTAAGGAAGTATCATTATCACTGATGATTACAACTCGCCACGGAAAATTTCTTGTTCCATTGACCTTGGCAATGTAGTCCGCTCTCTTTGATATCATCCTGTTCAGCATTTTATAACCTCCTTGTTTTTCTTCCAATGGATATGGTGCATAAACACCCAACAAACTATTTTCTTTTGATCCATTTACTTTTAAAAACATGCCGGGATAATCTTCAAGATCTGCTTCTGTTATTACCGCTTTTTTCTGATTACCTAAATCAATAAGTATTGGTAAAAAACCAAGTGTATCTTTTGAAAACTGCGAGATATTCTTCTCAGTATATAAGGCTTCAAATGATTGAATATATTGTTCATCACCGCGAAAATCTCTCACGAAAGGAATATAGCATTTGTAATCTTTATCAAAATTAAAATCAGCCTGCTCATTTACTATTGTTAACTCACCTTGTTTTTTAGTAAAAAACTGGTAAGCTACACCGTCGTTATACGCCCTGAAGATCACGCCATAGTTGCCTTTACAATTTAATGTAAGTTGATTATAAACATCTGCTATGATATTCTTTTTATAATTAATAGCTTTGATTGTTGTATTTACTTTTTCATTTTTTGAAGAAGTAATTTTCACATTTTTCCCCAGGTTATCTCCTGTTCCAAGTTGTAACGAAATTGCAGAAGGCGATATAACAGGAATTGATTTGCTCTTAACAGACCATTCTAATTTTTCGCCGGCTCCAATTATTAGCGTGATGTTTCCATCGGGTGACTTCAATTCATAATTGCTATTTTTTTGCGCCGTAGATTTTAATGCAAGGATTAATGAAAAGACGATCAGGTAGATTTTTAAAAATTTCATTTTGAATGGTTGTGTTTAATAAGTAGAAATATCAAATTTTCGTTTAGAGAAGTAGTCGTAAAATTAGAAATTGAAAGCTTTTGTTGAAACAATTTATAATTGAAGTTATAGTTTTAAATGTATTTTTTTATTCTTCATTTTTTAGTGTATCCCGCTACTTTTTGTAACGCCTCAATTGCGTTTGCTAAATATACTACAGGTGCGTTCCAGTTAATAGCAATTTCGTTGGAGGCATATGAACATACCGCATCAGAATAGGCCGTTTCCGGTTCCGTGAATTCATAGGTACATCTATCCTGCATTCCCGGATTAGGGCCGCCCACCATAAGTCCCGGGACAGGATCTGTAATGCCATCTGCTGTTGACTGCCGGTGATGTGGAAACATCGGTGGCTTGCTTCCGATGCCGGTTATAAAACAATAACCAGTGGCGTTGCGCCCCAGTAAATAATCCAGGTTCGATAAAGCAAAATCAATATATTTTTTATCACCACTAAGTTGATACGCCTTAATTAATAATATGCCCTCGTTTGCCGCAGTTGAATTGCCGCCCCAACTAAAATCCCTAACGGTTTGCCCCATAACGGTGCCAAATGCATTAGTATAAGATTTTGCCTTATAAGTATCTGCAATGCTCAAAATTTTGTCTTTCATCTGAGCAATTTGTTTTGCAGGAAATGAAGGAAGTTCTTTACTCAAACGCAGCAATGAATAATAACCCAACATGCCTACATTGCTCCAGGAGGGAAGTGAAACGCGATCATCCATATGGTTGTTCAGTGTATCATAAAATCGTTTATTCTTAGTCGTTATATATAGCTCTGATGCCGCCCAAAACCATTCATCATTAAAATTTTTGTCACCATAACCTCCGGTTACAATCGCTGGTTTATATTTTTCATTCATAGCTTGTTGGTTATACGCCAGGTCAGGATTGCGTAAAGCCCATTGCCAGGCTTTTTGTGAGGCATTCAAACAACTATCAGATAGGCCAGGCAATTGATTTTCATATTTTTTTAAAATGCGGCTAGCCTGTGCCGTTACTGCAGCAAAATCCAGTGTAGCACAAGTACCTTTTTGAACAACATATCTTGGGGCTTTTGTAACTCCAGCCATTACAAAAGGATCAAAAACCGCATTTGTACATTTGTTATAAACGCCCCCGTCGTTGGGGTCCTGCATTGTAATCATCCAGCGGAGATTATAAATGGCTTCATTTAAAATATCGGGTACTCCACTTTCACTTTCTGGGATGTTTGTTTTTAGTTGCTTAAAATAATCTGGAAAATCTTCATAGGCAGATAACAAAGTACCCATAGTTATTCCTGAATTCACAATGTATTTATTATAGTCGCCTGCATCGTACCAGCCTCCCGGCGTTGAGATAACAGTTCCGGCAGGCCTTTGCGAAGTAGCCGCAGAAGGATGAATATAAACTACGTTATCAGGATGCCCGATACCACGATGCCATTTACCTGCATATTTTTCTTCCAAAGGCATTGACGCCCGCTGGTAGTAAAATCCTTTCAACGTTGCTTTGGCCGCATCGCTGTTTACGCTATCGTTTATTTCGAAAATATAAGAATGCCCAATACCGGGAATATAGACCACAAAACTACCGTCGGTATTGAGAGCCGAAAAGTCAGCTATTCTCGTTTTGGTGGAGGAATAGGCCGATTGCTTTTCCGCGCTTAATTTCCCTGTAAAAAAAGTATCTCTTAAGTTAGTTGAAGTAATATAAAAATCAGTTGCAGCATCTGTGCCGGTAAGCACTGCAATTTTTGACGCATTCGGGTAAAAGCCCAATTGATTTATTTTGATTTTTATAGAAAGTGTTTGAGCAAAAGAATATGGTTGCAACGTTAGTAAAAAGAACAACGTTAAAGAGATCGGATAAAGCTGTTTTAATTTAGAGTTGAAACAATATTTTTTTAAGAATAATTTTAATTTCATGATCAATTCTTATTTGTTAAGTTTTATAGTTTGTGCTTTTCCAGTGTAATCAATTCAAAGCATAATAAATTTATAAGTCAGGGTTTAAGGCAATTTTTTTTACAGCATGAAAAGCAAAAAAAATCAAATCATTTTAATTCTATCGTTAATTACTTGTTTCAATTTTCTATATCAATTAAAATAAGATTTTTCTTTGCAATGCTTCCTAAAGAATATTGAACCTCTAACAGCAAAGATTCATAATTCAGGCTGTTACTAAAAAGAAATTTTTTCATTCTTAAGTTTCATAAAACTATCCGTTGCTTTAATCACTTTTTTCTTATTAAAGGCAAGCGTCGCTTTGCCCTTAGCTGATAATCCATTTATTCCCGCAAGGCCTTGCATCGTCCAATTAAAATTGCCTTTATTTCTTTTTGACCAGTTCCTTTTTTTAATGGTGTGTGGGTCAAAAATATAATAAGTTCCATTCTTTAAAACATAATAACTGTATGGATTATCGGTAACATTTTCGGCCCAATCCTGCACCAACGTTAATTGCTTGGTGGTAGCAGGGTCTATTGCATAAAAATTAATTTGTCCATTTTCTTTTACCGGTAAAATGGTTGCAACATGATACTTCCACATATTTTCCAAATATCCTTTTTTCTTAAACATGTAGCCGCTAAAAACCCAGCTCTTTGCGTTAGGAATATTCCATTCGTCAAGAAGAATGCAAATAGCATTGGCGCGATCTTCGCAATCGTTATTAGCATCCTGCCACCTAAAGAGTTTTGAATTATCAAAGAAATTAAAAATAGCTTTTGCATTTTCTGTTGTCAACGCATTTTTTGAATCAATGAGATCAGATATTTTGGCTTTGAATAAAGATTTTATCAATTGAAGATTTATTGATGAAGCATTTTTTTTATTAATTTTTCATCCGTGAATATTTTTCAATATTCAAACGGTCTATTCCGGTATTGGCAACTTTTTCTCTGCCCATTTGAATGAGCGTATCATTTTTTATAACGATAGTAAAATTAAAATCATTCCCTTCCCATTGACGGTCGCTGCAGTATTCCAGGTGTTCAGTATAAGAACTATCCTTAAGATCGTACCGACCACCACCGGCACTAAAGGTTGAATCAGCGGCTTTGCCATTACTTAAATCATGGCTTAAAAAAGCAAAATGATTTTGGTTAATAATCTTAATAAAAGAAATATTTTTTGTGTAATCAGTAATTACCGTGTCACCTTTATCTATAAGAGTTCCCGAAATAAGTTTCCATGTTCCAATAAGCGGGACGTCACTTTTTTTCTCATCAGTATTGTGTGCGTTGCAAGATGCAAGCATAAAATAAATTAGTAAAAGATAAATCCCGTGTCTCATTTTGATGCCGTTATTTATGATTTTTATTTGCATTTTTCGGTATTTACTTATTGCGTCTGCCGCAATTTTTGACCAACTAAAATATACTTTTAATTTCGTTTAGCCCTTTGGGTATTTTGGAATAGCAAATTTCAAAACGGTGCAATTGATTTTATAGGATCAGATTTTTTTTGTTTCAAAATCAATTTTTTTATCATAAATCGCGGTTATCTACCTGTTTTAGAAGCGTGCTTTTACGTTATTACCAGTAATTTTAGTGTCAGTATAATTAGGCAGTAACGCTCTTGTGAAAGGAGTTGAGCTGGTATATCTTTGTACCAGAAGTTGATTGATGTTCAACAACATTAATCAGATATCCAAATCCATTGAAAAAAAGTGCCCGTTTATCCAAATCCATGAAAACTAAAAAATCCGATATCAATCAGCTTCTTTTTTTACTTTTTCAATACCTGTAACCAACCAAATATCCAAAGAAAACAAAAGCTTAAAAAGCGAATCCAAACCATCCTTTAAAAGATTACCCCTGGAATTAAAATTTTTCCGTAAGAGCCCTGCTAAAAGCAGGGTTTTTTATGTGCATACAATTCTCCCGTGCAAAAATGACCTTCTTTTTTGTTGCTGTATTTTACTCATGCAACGTTATGAAGTGCGCGATTGTCAGGTTAAAAAATGCTTTATGAAATACTTGCTGATAATTTTTATTTGTATTTTAAATTTACTTGCGTGCAAAAAGTCGCCACCCATAATTGTTGATACTTACTCAAATACTGTTGGTGGTAAATGGAATTATTTTCAAACATATTTTAGCAGCGGTGGCCCGATAACCTATACTTCAACTGCCTATCTTAATCAATGGATTAATTTTGAGCCGGATAGTTCTTTTTCCAGCAATATAGACGGGTTTAAAAAATTTAATTCTTATTCTGTTGAAGATTTTTTTAAAGTAAAATTTACCTCGTCGCAATCTCCTGAGCGCCACTACTCTTTTAAAATAGATTCATTGCACGGCACTTTGTTATTGAGCCCGGCAGATTATTTATGCATTGAAGGTTGTGGCGATATTTTCAAAAGATAAACTGAATTTATTTCTCTTTTCCTGTATTTTCAGATCCAAAAAAATTCCTGAGATAAATCAGCCAAGGCACTGTTTAATAAATTTTTATGCTGATTTTTTGCAATGAAGAGCATTAAATTTGGTTTCAAATTTATATCCACTTACCTTTGCCATCCAAAATCGCGAAGTAGAGCAGCGGTAGCTCGTCGGGCTCATAACCCGAAGGTCGGAGGTTCGAACCCTCCCTTCGCAACAAAGCCCCTTAATTGGGGTTTTTTAGTTTAAATAGTTAATTAAAAATTTTTGGAACGAGAGCTGCGTTAATTAATCAATTTGGAAAGAATATTTGCTTTGCTTCTGCCGCCTTCATTTCCTTTAAATCAATTTCTTTAAACGATCACTGATCAAATTTTCACATCTTATCTCTTCAATAGATTATTTTTGCTGCAATTATGAAATCAGGATTTGTAAATATTTTTGGTAAACCTAATGCAGGCAAAAGCACGCTGCTCAATGCATTGATGGGGGAAAAGCTTGCCATCGTTTCTCCTAAAGTTCAAACTACACGCCACCGTATCAAAGGAATTCTTACAGATGAAAATTATCAAATCATTTTTTCGGATACGCCCGGAATTATTGAGCCAAAATATAAGCTTCATGAAAAAATGATGCAGGCAGTAAAGGGCAGTCTTGAAGATGCAGACGTAGCTTTGCTGATTGTAGATATTAAGGATGATATGATAGAGGCGGATGAAATATTTTCATCTCTTAAGCTTAAAGTTCCCGCAATAGTGGTTTTGAATAAAGTTGACGTTGCCGACGAAGAACTAGTTGAAAGAGCCCGGCAATTTTTCACCGAAAAAATTTATTGTAAAAACATTGTTGTCGTTTCAGCGCTAAAAAAAGTTGGAATGAAAGAATTGCTTGATGTTATTCTTTCTTTGTTACCCGAAGGCGAACCCTTTTACCAGGATGATAACCTCAGCGACCTTCCGATGAAATTTTTTGTTGGGGAAATGATCCGCGAGAAAATATTTTATTTATACCAGGACGAAATACCTTACCATGCTACCGTGCTTGTTCAGGAATTTAAAGAGAAGACAACGCTTACAAAAATTTCTGCTGACATTATTTTACAAAGAGAAACACAAAAAGGAATTGTGTTGGGCGAGGGAGGAAAAATGATTAAGGAGCTTGGAACCCAGGCGAGGCGGGATATTGAAGCATTTATCGGGCGAAAGGTTTTTCTGGAATTGTTCGTGAAAGTTCGCCCCAAATGGCGGGATAATGAAATACAATTACGTGAATACGGATATTAAATTACTTCTTTTTTGTTGTTACAAATAAAACAGGAAAATGAATTCATTTGGAAGAATATTGAGGGTAAATATTTTTGGTGAGTCGCATGGCGATTTCGTAGGGGTGAATATTGATGGTTGCCCCGGGGGAGTGCCAATGGCAGTAGATGATTTTACCGAAGACCTTGAGAGAAGAAAGCCCGGCGCAAAAGGCACTACGCCGCGTAAGGAAGATGATATTCCACAAATTATAAGCGGGGTTTTTAATGAGAAATCCACAGGCGCACCAATTACAATTTTATTTAAAAACAGCAATACAAGAAGTGGTGATTATGAAAAACAACGTGCGGTGCCAAGGCCCGGCCACGCTGATTATGTAGCGCATAAAAAATTTGGCGGCTTTGAAGATTACCGCGGTGGCGGCCATTTTAGCGGAAGGCTGACAGTGGCAGTTGTAGCTGCTGGCGTGGTGGCAAAAAAAATAATTTCCTTTATAGAAAACAAAAATAAAATTGTTGTTCATTCAACCATTCTTGAAATAGGAGGTGAACAAGATCTTGAAAAAGGATTGCAAAAAGCTATCGACGAAAAAGATTCTATCGGTGGCATTGTTGAATGCATCGTGTCAAACCTTCCTATTGGTTTGGGCGAACCATTTTTTGATTCTGCGGAATCACTTTTGAGCCACGCAGTATTTTCTATTCCTGCCGTAAAAGGCATAGAGTTCGGTGCAGGATTTTCCGCCGCAAAAATGTTTGGAAGCGCTCATAACGATGCGCTCATAGACGAAGATGGAACAACACGAACAAATAATGCCGGTGGAATTCTTGGCGGTTTAACCAATGGCAATGACCTAGTATTTAGAATAGTGGTGAAACCAACTTCTTCAACGCCAAAAGAGCAACAAACGCTAAATGTTGAAAGCGGAAATGTTGAAGCTTTTTCTGTAAAGGGCCGACATGATCTTTGTATTGCTTTAAGAGTGCCTGTGGTTTTAGAATCAGTAACGGCAATGGTTATAGCTGATTTGTTACTCTTAAATAACAGCAAAAAATAACTTACTGAAGAATGTGAACATCTTCAATAAAAAAGAATTCAGCGGGTTTATTTTGCAATAAATTTATAGACAGAATATCAAATTGAATACGGGTCCAAAGCGGATTTAAAAATAAAAATTCTTCGGAAGCATTGATGAGGTTGATGAGTTTTTTTCTTGTAACATCATCTTCAGGATAGCCAAACTTTTTTGTTCGTCTTGTCTTCACTTCAATAAAATGTAACAATTTATTTTTTGAAGCTATAATATCAACTTCCCAATGGCTGTGCCGCCAGTTTTGGTGAAGTATTACAAATTCTTTTTCAATAAGATATTCCACTGCCATCTTCTCACCCAGCGCTCCGGTTAAATTATGATTCGCCATTTGTACAAGATAATAATTTTAAAAATTAGCAATTAAGAATTCCGGCTTCCAATATATTTTTGTTTAAAAAAATGCCTTTACATTGAAAAATATTATTACTTACTTTTGCGCAAAGGAATCATTATGAAATCAACGAAGCAGATTGCCACCAGTTTTATTTTATTAATAATTATTGCATCACTATATAGAATTATGCCAGGGAGGCCCTATGGCTTTGCTCCACAAATTGCCATGGCTATTTTTGGCGGCGCTGTAATAAAAGATAAAAAATATGCATTTCTTTTACCTCTTTTGTCAATGTTCATTTCCGATGCGTTATTTGAAATTCTATATCGCAATGGTGTAGGAAATTTGCCTGGCTTTTATGAAGGTCAAATTACCAATTATATTCTTTTTGGCTTGATGACTTTTTTTGGATTTTTTGTAAAGAATTTTAATGTAGGGCGTATTGCAATTGCATCTTTGGCAGCTCCAACTGTATATTTTCTATTGTCAAATTCCTTAATATGGCTAAGCCAGTCTCCATATGCCGGCCTTGCGAGGCCTAAAACTTTTAATGGATTATTTTTGTGTCTGAGTGATGGACTTCCTTTTTATCCCTGGAGCGTTGTGGCAACGGTGGTATTTTCAGCTTTGTTATTCGGTAGTTATTTTTTAATTACAAGGCCTAACTTTCATCCGGCGGCAGAGTTAGCTAAATGATTATTTTTTTTTTACCGCTTTTCCTTTTCATAAAACTCATCGGCTAAAAGGTCAAATCCATCTGCGGCTTCAGTGGCAAGTATGTCACAGCGGTTGTTATAAATATTTTCTGCGTGGCCTTTTACCCATTTAAATTGTATCTGATGGTTTTGTGAAAGCCCGTCATATTTCTCCCAGAGGTCGCGGTTTTTTATATTCCCTTTAAAATTTGTTTTCATCCATTTTTTTAACCAGCCTTCCATTACTGCTTTAACTACGTAATTACTATCAGAATAAATTATAAGATCGAGATTATTTTTTTTTAAAGATTCTAATGCTGCAATTACGGCCATTAACTCCATCCGGTTATTGGTGGTGAGCCTGTATCCCTGCGACAATTCTTTTTTATGATTTTGCCATAACAACAGCGCGCCATATCCTCCCTTGCCGGGATTTCCGCGCGCAGCTCCGTCAGTGTAAATCTTAATAGTATCTTTTGGATTAATCATTAACGGCCAATTCTTTCAAAAATAAATTTATGTTGATTTGTTGAAAAGACAGCCTTACACAGTTACTATCTTTAAGTGGAAATGCGGCATCAGTGACCGAATTAATACCAACCTTTTAAAGCGATTAGTTATTGATGCCCTATGCTTTGGTAGGCCACTGAGTCTATGCCCACGCCGGTGCCGTTTCCGTGCGAGCCACCCATGGTTACATAATACCTGAAAGCAAACCTTGATTTCACGGGTTTATTTATTCCGATTACCGTAGCCTCAAAACGAGTCCATTGTGTAGGATATGCTATTACATCCGGAATAAGAACGCTGCTCCAGACCAATTTTGGATTTATCTCCAAAAGGCTTTGCGTGAAATTTCCAACATTTGTTCCAGTGTCAACATTGATGTGGTCGTTAGTTGGATTCATTCGTACCTGCAAGCTATTACCAAAGTCTGTACTATCACTTACGCCATCGTATTGGTTATAAGAACGTGTATAAAAAATAATCTTATCCCCGTTTTGCATAGTTAAAGATGGAGAAATAAGCCAGTTGCTTATTGTAGCTGCAGCGGCGGATGTGGACGTGTAATCTGCCCCGATAAATCCAGCATTTATTCCTTTATTTGAATAAGCTTTGAAAAAAGGAGGAGTGGCTCCGCCATCCATCCAAACACCCGTGCCCTTCGGATCACTTGAATTTATTAGTTGCCAGCCACGCGTCACCGCGGCAGCGGTGGTGTCAAATTCCTCGACAAATGATTGGTCAGGTACTGGAGGTGTTTCGATGACTGAAGTTGTCTTTTTACAGGAGCTAATTGTCAGAAAAACCAAGGCACAAACAACAACGATTTTAGCAGAAAGCGGTTTTATCATAAATATTTTCCTGGTTATTTTTACATTTTATACTGAGGTGAAATTAATATTTTTTTCTCAATATTCATCTACAATAATCTGCGCTTTGGATCGAATTACACCTGGAAAACACCTGTTTTAAACTCCGCGATATTTGCACTGTTATTCGCTGCAGTAAGGTTTTCAGAAATGAATGTCCTGGTATCCAGTGGATCAATTATTGCGTCTACCCATAGCCGTGATGCCGCATAAAACGCCGTTGTTTGCCTGGTATATTTTTGGGTCATTTCAGTTAAAAGCTTTTCCTCATTTTCGGGTGTTATTTCTTTACCTTTTGCTTTGAGCGAAGCAACTTCAATTTGCAATAAAGTTTTAGCGGCCTGCTCGCCACCCATCACCGCTATTTTTGCCGATGGCCACGCATAAATGAACCTCGGATCGTATGCTTTCCCACACATAGCATAATTTCCGGCACCGTAAGAGTTACCCATTACAATCGTAATTTTCGGAACTACTGAATTTGCCACAGCATTTACCATTTTAGCACCATCTTTAATGATACCACTGTGCTCGCTTTTGCTACCAACCATAAAGCCGGTAACATCCTGTAAAAAAATAAGTGGTATTTTTTTCTGATTACAGTTCATTATAAACCTTGCAGCCTTGTCTGCACTATCATTATAGATAACACCGCCAATTTGTAGTTCTCCTTTTTTATTTTTGATATTCAGCCGTTGGTTGGCTACAATACCAACAGCCCATCCATCAATGCGGGCATAACCGCACAAAATTGTTTTGCCGTATTCTTCTTTAAACTGGTCAAATGAACTTTTTGACGCTAACACTTCGTCATCACGGGAAGGCATAGACGAAGCATCAACTATGCGCTCAATAATCTCAAGCATATCGTATGTCTTGGTATTGCCTTCGGGGAAAATACCATAAATTTCTGATGGTTCCTTTGCCGGTTTTATTGGTGCTATTCGATTGAAACCAGCTTTGGGAGAGTCTCCCAGCTTCTTCATTATTTTTTTTATTTGATCAAGGCATTCTTGTTCGGTTGCAAATTTGTAATCAGCTATTCCGCTAATCCCGGTATGTGTTGCAGCTCCGCCAAGGTTCTCGTTATCTGTTACTTCGCCGATCGCGGCTTTCACCAGGTAAGGCCCCGCTAAAAAAATAAAGCCATTACCTTCTACCATTAATGTTTCATCGCTCATTATCGGAAGATAGGCTCCGCCTGCAACGCAAGGCCCCATAACCGCGGCTATCTGCGTGATACCCATTGCACTCATTTTTGCGTTGTTCCTGAAAATGCGCCCAAAATGTTCCTTGTCCGGAAAAATTTCATCTTGCATTGGAAGAAAAACACCCGCGCTGTCCACCAGGTAAATTACCGGTAAATTATTTTCCATGGCTATTTCCTGCATGCGAAGATTTTTCTTACCTGTTATAGGAAACCATGCGCCCGCCTTCACCGTTTGATCATTGGCAACAATTACACATTGCCTTCCGCTTACATACCCTATGCCAGCGACCGTTCCACCCGCGGGACAACCTCCGTATTCTTCATACATTTCAAATCCTGCAAATGCGCCAATTTCTATAAATTTTGTATCCTTATCCAAGAGGTATTCAATACGCTCTCTTGCAGTTAATTTATTTCTCTCTTTTTGTTTTTGCATTGCCTTTTTTCCACCGCCTTCGGCAATCTTTGCGAATAATTTATTAACATGATTCAATGACATTTTCATCACGTCTTCATTACGGTTGTAATCTATATTCATAATATTATCTGTAGCTATCAAAACTAAAACTTTATAAGATAGTTATTGAAAAAGGCCTTTTTAATTTTAAAATGATTTTAGGCACTTTGATTAAAAAGATATTCAAAAAAATTGCCTTTCAAGTAGAAATAGGAATAGTCTCGGAAATGTTCTCTATCTAAAGTTTTTAAAATCCTCTCGTGTATAAACCCCGGGCATCGCATGATCGCCTCCTTTAAAATCAAAATTCACATACGTGATCCCTTTAACTTCTGTTAAGGAATAAACTGTTGAAGCCATAAAATTTTCTGCGCCAGTATCACCGCTCTTTTCTGTTAACGAGGCACTATGAGGAATGGCAATGTACACCGTATCATGAGAGGTTTTTAAATAATCTATATGAATTGAATCGTAATTATTATTTATGAGATCAACAATATTAGTTGCCGACATTGTATCTATTCCACGCTTAACCGGTTTGCTTAATTTGAAGCCATTTGAATCCCTCACCTGCCATAAAAGAGATTGGTTTTTTACAAATAACGATGAGTCTGTTCCGGTAGTAACGGGTGTGTCATAAACTGTATCTAACGTTTGCACATCTTCATTTGACCTACTTTTTTCATTCGAATTACAGCTAAGAAATAATAAGAATAATATAACTAAAACAGAATTCTTCATATTTTCAAAATACGATAATTTCTCTTTAAAATGGATATCCTATTGCTAAATTCAATACAAGATTTTGCCGTCTCCATGCCCTGCTGCTTAAATCAAATTGATTGATAACCCAGGTTTGCCCTGGAGGTAACCATGGTTCTCTTACCGGCGTAGCCAGGTCAATTCTTAATAAAAGGATTGTTAAGTTAAGGCGCAATCCTATACCCGTTCCCACGGCAAGCTGGTTTAAGAATTTGTTGGTAAATTCTCCACCGGGCCGGCTGGTATCTTTATTATACAGCCATATATTTCCTGCATCAATAAAAAATGCCCCTTCAAGAATGTTATTAATTTTAAGCCGCAATTCAGTATTCATTTCCAGTTTTATATCGCCAGATTCATCAGCAAAAAATGTTACACTGTCTGCATTTGGATTTCGATAGGTTCCTGGTCCAATGGAGCGGCTTCTGAAGGCTCTAATACTGTTATTGCCTGCTATAAAAAATTGTTTGATGAAGGGTAATTGCGTTGAATTTCCGTAAGGATAACCAAAGCCGAAGATAATACGATTGGCTAATCTCATCTTTGTGCTAAAAGCATAGTAATATCTTCCTTCAAGCTGCGTCTTTATATATTGAGAAATGGGAGTTCCAAAAATTTTCTTCTTTCCATCAAGCGCATCCGGAGCTACAAGTAATCCTGCAACATTACCAGACAGATCTGCCAATCCACTAAAATATAAACCTGTTCCATAAGGGTTATTTATTAGCGGATCAATAGTGTAAGTGTAATTGGAGCCAATTACAAATTGCGTATCAATGGCATGTTTTAAAATTGGATTACTGCCAATGCTGTCTCTATACTTTTGAGTAACATTTAATGCCCTTACATAATTTATTGAAAAAGGATTAAACTCCTGCTGAACTTTGATATTCGGTTTCCAATTGTATCCCAATTGCGCAGTAAAGGAATTAAGTGTATACAATTTTACACGGTTCAATAAATCGTAACTAAAATCAATTTTTGTGTTCGGCACAAACGCATTGGTAGTATTGAATTTGAAGAATGGAACAACAAATTTTGGAATTGAAAAAGTCACACCACCTCCCAATTTGTAGGTATTATATCCACTATTATATCCGCTGTATTGCACTTCCGATCCAACATCAGCATGCACGTCCAAATGCTCCGCTCCGCGAAAAATATTCCTGTTCTTAAAGGTGACTGTTATAAGTGAACCGACGTAATTATTAGTTTTGGTATTACCGGAAACTTCCGCTCTTAACGATTTTTTAGGCAACGGAGTCAGGTAATAATAAGTATTCAATCTTCCGGTATCACCTTCAGTATTAGGAGAAATTTCAAACCTGTTATTTACAAATTTAAAAACGTCAAGGCTTATGAGGCGGCTCAATGTAAGATTATGGTCAGTTCTGTTATACACATCTCCTGAATCAAACCTGAGAATCCTGGGAAACAGTTGAGGCTTAAATTTTTTGGCCGGGTCTACAATATAATATCCATCATAAAGCGATTTGTTAAGGTGACTTGTGTCACTTCTTTTGCCGTTTAAATGATAAGTTGGATAAATATATACATCATCAATTATGTAGGGCTTTTTAGCAACAACCGGCGTTTTTTCTTTCACCAATAGATGCATATTTACTTTATGATTGCCGATAGAACTGTCTGCATTTATTATCAAAAGTTCAGGGCTAAAATAATAAAACCCCTGTTCTTTTAAAACTGCGTCTATGCGTTCCCGTTCTGTCTTAATTACGTCAAGACTAAAATGATCGCCGGGTTTAAGTAGAGACTTTGGAAGTGTGTTTCTTATCGTTCTACCTAAGGCGGAACTGTCGACATCGAATTGAACGGTGTGTATGGTATATACAGGGCCTGGAGTAAGCGTGTACGTTGCTTGCGCACGTTTTCTTTTAACTACTGTATCACCAGATCCTTCAGCATGAAAATACCCTACATTTTCAAGATAATTTGTAAGCACCTTTGCATTGTAATCAAC
>JBDTKB010000042.1:0-5545 GCA_039935555.1 Ginsengibacter sp.
TAGACTGACCCCTCCCTTGTTGGCCACGATTCGATTGCGCAAACGCAGAACCAATAAATCCGGCAAAGAATAAAAGGGTAATAATTTTTTTCATGATTGTGTTTTTAATTGTGAGTGAATGTTGATAGGACGGCAGTTGTACATAAAAGCTTAACAATTAAATGTTAATACAGAATGTCAACAGAATTAACTTTGGAGAAACAAAAAGGCCTTCTTCAGAAACTAAGTGATTCAGCGTTTACTCGTAACCGTTATCAGTAAAGGAAATGATAAGTTCTAATTAACAAGGTGTTGTGAAACCGGATTAATTTTTTGCAGTCAATCGGTTCTAAACCATAAAATAATTAATCATGAAAAAAATTATATCAATCATCTTTTGCTCCGCGATAATTTCTGGTGCATTTGCCCAAAATGATAACAGGGATTTTTACGGGAAGAATTCACACGGGTATTATAATGATCATCCTGGCGATCATGATTACAATTATCACACTGACGCGTATAGAAACGATCGGGGAAATAAAAACCAGGCCTTTTTTCAAAGAGAGGAGGAGATACAAAGAGTAAATGATCAAAATAATTACCAGGTTCAATTGGTGCTCAATGATTATGATGAACTAACTATTTGGGAGAAAAGAGATTTGTTGAATAACCTCGAATCGCAAAGAATTCAAAAGATCAATAACATTTATTCTCGGTACAAAAATGCTATTGCATACAACAGCCATGTCGAAAATAATTTATTTCAAAACGATGAACCTCGCAACATGGATAACGGCACCAATAAGAGATAGTGGCTTAAAAAAATTGGTCTTGCAATTTTATAAATTGTTCAACAACAGTCTTGTTTTAATAGGTGGATACTCTTATTTGTAAGGCAAATTTTTCCTAAATAAAGTTTACAGTTTTACGGAAATTTAAAATCAAAATTTTCACTACTTTGGATTCGTGGTTATTGCGCCTGCGCCATAATCATTTTTCTTATACGTATTATACTTTTTGGAACTGCTTCCTAAGCGCGTATCTCTATAGATTGGTTTTTTCGGGGATTTTTTTGCAAGGAGTGCGGGAGTTTTTGCCGGGGAATTTTTGCCTGTTGAATAAGTAGTGGCAGAGACCGTATTAGAATACCGACTTTGTTTCGCCGTATTTGTTGACTGGTAAATCATCCTTTTTTTATTTAGATTAGTACGGTGTAAAGCACTGGTAGTATCGCTCTTACCATGATTTGCTTTAGTTGTTTGCGAGAAACTTTTTGTTGAAAATAAAAGTAATAAAATAACTGCAGGTAAAATTTTGTTTTTCATGATGATGTTTTTTCTTAACATAAACGTCATAAAAAGTATGCCGCGAAGGGCTTTTGTTGAAAATTTACATTTTTATTTTATTTAAAAAGGCTGAAGATGTAAGAATTGATAACGTCTTCTATTTAAACATTTGTAAAGGCTCTTTTAGTTTCTGATTCCACCACCAAGGAGTTTCGGCATGAGGATAGTTCATATTCCTTTTCATTTTTATGCATCTCTAATTTTGTTTCAGAATCTATAACGTTTGCCACAACCTGATTTCTAATAGTTAATTCCACTTCATATAAGTATTCATCGTACGGTCCCTTACTGGTAAGGCCTTTCCACGTTACCGGCAATATGTCTACTAAAATAAAAAACATAATTAAGAACCAGGTCGTGATTTTAATGATGCTGTTTGATTCGTTAAGCCGCTGCAGCGCCTTTTCCCTTTCAAGGTAATCACGACTGAAAGTAAGCCGGTTTATTTTTGATAATCTGGCCGAATCCAACTTCGCGATCGAGATTGTATTTTCAGCCTTTTTTTGTTCGTTTGAAATCTTCGTTTGTGCGAGATCGTTATATAGGCGGCTTAAATATGCGGTATCGTATTTAAAAGTCGGTCCTTCCCCTGCTCTGCCGGTTGTGCGGTCATCATTTCTTACTACTCCTTTTATTTCATCATGAAGAATGCCTTCCTGTGTATGTATTGTATCACCAATTTCCTTTAAATTTTTATCGATGGTATCAATAGCTAACTGGTAGCTTTTTTTCTGCAACTGATAAACATTTTCGAGGCTGTCTACTTTTGCGTGCGCTACTTCATCCATATTTACTTCAATACTTTCATGAAAGTAAAGTAACACCAATGGATGCGCGACCGCTATGCCCACAAAAGCTGAAAAAACTACGCGGGATAAAAAAGTAAGTGACGTTATATCTTTTAATATCGTTTCTTTTTTGCGGAATGTTGAAATAATAAACCGGTCAAAAATAAAAACAATACAAGCCCATGCAAGCCCCGCCAAAATATATATAAAAGGGTTGTTGACAAAAGTGGAAATTGCGTACGTCATAGAAAACATACCTAAGGCCGCAGGCACCAGTACAAGTGCGCCAAACCCGGCATGTTTAATATGTTCAGAGCGGGGACAACGATTGAGAATATCTACATCAGAGCCGGCGCAACCAATTAAAAAACGGTATACGGTCGATTTCAAAAGATTAATTTTTGTTGGTAATTAGAATCTTTCAAATATTCCTCTATCCTATGGCGACAAAGTTGCGCCATGCAAATTGCGAAATATTAAAGTTTGCTTTTTAAGGTTGTTGAAGAAGAATGAAGTAAATGTAATAATAAAGATTTAAGGTTAAATAATCATTAACAGAATATTTGTATTTGTGAGAAAAAAAAGGTAAAACTTATCTTTTATCGGGCCGTTTATTCCATCTGATTATTTGCCAAAAAACTTCCGCGCTTAAAAGTGCACTAACAGCAAATAAAGCCGGGAAAAACATTTTGCCTTCAGAAGCAAAAGCGCCTGAAAGAGCTATCACGAATATTATTATTGGTAAGAGCAGCAACACACATAATGCCTTTGCCGGCAATGGAATTCGAAATGGCCTGGGCTCATTTGGAGACTTTTTGCGTAAAACTATTAAGGTGATAAATTCCAAAAATAAACCCGCTCCATACAATGTGACATCAATTACAATGAGTTCCTGGAATGTCCATAAGATCATAAAACTTACAACGGTGGCGCAAATAATTATCGAAATATAAGGACTGTTGTACTTTGGATGCAGTGTATAAATTTTTGCGGGTAACAATCCGTCGAGCGCCATCACTTCCGGCACCCTGGATACTGATAATAATACTGCTGCATATAAACCTAACGCACTTGCCATACCGCCAATGGAGATAGCCGCTCCGAGCCATTTACCGCCGGCCAAAACACCGAGGGCAGGATATCCTTTTTCAGTTAAAGTGTGTGCGTTAATCGCATAATGCAACGTTGCATAAAGTACCATTATATACACAACTATTACCGTAATAAATGCAATTGACACAGATTTAAGATAGGTACTTGCAGGCCTGTCTACTTCCTCGACATAAGTAGTTGTATTATCCCATCCAAAAAAATTCCACATTACTGTATATAGCGCCATGCCCAGCGAAGAGAATGGAATTCCTTTTAAGGAAGGTATGGGGAATGTGAAGTGGCCTGTGTCTCTAATGCTAATAATAAAGAGTGCTATAAATGGAACGATTACAATAATGCTTAACAACGCTGCTGTTTTGCCAACAGGAGAAATTCCTAAAATATTCAATCCTGCGCCGGCCCAAATAATAACAAGACATACTGGAATTTTTACAATATTTATTTGAGGAAAGAAGAACGATGCATACTCTACAAAAAGTACGGGATAAATGGCGAGGTCAACAAAAGTATATAGCCAGGTCCACCATCCTTCATAAAATCCAAACCTGAGCCCCAGCGTTTTTTTTACCCATTGATAATAACCCCCGGTTACTGGCATCATACTATTTAGCTCAAGCACCGTTAGTATAGCCGGAACATCCCAAAGCAATGGTGTAACAATCAGGAGTAATAATGCGCCATGAGCTCCGGCATAGCCCAATAAAGGTTCCAGCCCATATGGGCCGCCGGAAACCGTGAAGAAGATAACGGCAGCGAGTTGCATAACGCGCAACGGCTTGTTTGTAGAGACATTAGAAACCATTTGCCGGCAAAAGTTTAAAACACAATTTATGTGCTTCTTTCATTTAATTCAAATAAACAAAATTGGAATTGAGTTCTTTATTAAATTCAAAAAAATATTGATGGCCTTCAACATTTTGAATCCTATATTTGAATGGACTAAAAAAATTTATAAATCTTTCGCGAGGGCTCAGACGCCATAAAAATTATGAATCTTCCTTCTAAAAATGAAACCCTTACAAAAAGTATTATCGGCATAGCCGGAATCCTTTTGTTATTATTTTGCCTTTCACGTATTGGTTCAACCTCTTTTCTTAATTTACTAGGCTTGCAAAAAATAAATGAAACAATTTATTTTGTTTCAAGACTTCTCAATTGGGCGTGTCTTTTGTTGCTTTTTCTTTATGCCCGCAAAATAGAAAAGGAAGACCTATTGATTTGGAAGGAGAAAAAGTATCAGTTTTTATCTTACTTCATTTCAATCATTGGAATATTCATCGTACTGATTGTTGGAGGATTTATAATTCAAACACTTTTGTCATTAACGGGCTATAATGATAAAAGCGCAAGGCTTTTTGAGATAGTAGCTCTTATGAAAAATAACAAACCGTTACTGATATTTACGGCGCTAACCGCGGGAATCGTTGAGGAATTAATTTTCAGGGGTTACATGCTTCCACGGTTGGTCAATATTTTCAAAAGCCCGTTTTTAGGAATTGCCGTTTCTTCTATTTTATTTGGATTATTGCATTATAAATATGGCACCATATTCAATGTGGCAGGACCAATTTTTATTGGAGCAGTTTTCGCAACTTATTATTGGAAATATAGAAACATTAAAGTCCTTATATTTTGTCATTTTTTATGGGATCTTGTTTCACTCTTCCTGTTATTGAAAGGACATTAATTCACAAAATTTTTATGAAGCGGAACTAACGCCAAGGTATAGCCGATAACAGGTATCACCTCCTATACTAACTGGAAGGTACATATGTTACATATCCTCTTGGTGGCGACCAGAACTCTGCATTTCCGTTTCCATCTGTCCATTTTTCTTCGGGCGTATCTGTATTGTTTTTGCCTCTCCAGGCAATCGGGATAAAGGAAGTGTTTGCCCATTGAGTTTGTACCCCTTTGCCATTCCAACTTGCCGAATTATTCAGCACAAATATAAGCCCAGGCTGGCCGGGAGCTCCACGCCTTTGCATGATGTAAAGATCGTCATCACAATATAAAATATCTGTAAGTCCTCCGGCATAATGTTCATGTACTTTTATCAATGCCGCTATTCCACTTGTACCTCCCTCATCTGCAAGGCCCCAATTAAAATAATCTTGCCAGAATACGCACGGATATCCTTCATGTGTGAGGATATAAGCGTAGGCTAGCATTTTATCATCAATGATTGGATCTGTTCGTACGATGTCGTGATTTTCAACAAAAGTTACTGCCATTGATGATAGCCCGTCCGTGATTAATGTGCCAGGTTCGGCAAGAGTTTTTAAACTAAAACCAAAGGTTTCACATAAGTCTTTG
>JBDTKB010000043.1:0-19675 GCA_039935555.1 Ginsengibacter sp.
ATGGAATCACTGTTCATCCTCGGCCCGATGAGCGACATATCAGGTACGCGGATGTATATGAGCTAAAAAAAATTATCACCACTGAATTTAATATTGAAGGCAACCCGAAAGAACAAAAATTTGTAGAACTTGTATTGGCTAATAAACCGGAACAAGTTACGCTGGTGCCCGATGCAGAAGGCCAGCTTACTTCTGACCATGGATGGGACACGAAAAAAAACAAAGATTATCTTATTGAAATAATTTCCGTGTTTAAAAAGGAAGGAATTCGAGTATCAATTTTTGTTGATCCTGAAATAGAAATGGTTGCGGGAGCCAAAGAAACCGGCACGGATAGAATTGAACTATATACTGAAAGTTATGCCCGGCAATATTCAAGTGGGAAGAGAAAGGAGGCAATTGATCCGTATATCAACGCGGCAAAAAAAGCGAATGAGTTAGGCTTAGGAATTAATGCAGGCCACGATCTTGATTTGCATAACCTTAAATTCTTTTCTGAAAATATTGAAGGTCTCTCAGAAGTTTCTATCGGTCATGCGTTGATTACAGACGCATTATATTTTGGCCTTGAAAATGCAGTGCAATTATATAAAAGGCAACTTATGTAAGCTTGTTTGAAAGGCAAAAAAAATCAACTTAAAAAGATACGATGCCTATATTTTAAAACCAATGGTTGCAATAATAGCGCTGCCATTATTTTTTAAATGAGCAGCAGCGTTGGGTTTATCGTGCAAAAGGTATGGATAATTAATGTCCTTATTAAGTGAATAAACATAGGTGAGATCTACAAAAATTCCTTTATTTCTGTAACCCAGGCCACCACTTATTTTGTAGAGACTTGCCGTTTGGTTTTTATAGGGATTTCCATAATACGCTCCTCCTGCCCTTACCATATAAGTATTGAATTTTAGCTCCCCACCTACTCTTACATTAAATGTATTTTTATACAAACCACGAATAACCTTGTCCAGCGAAGAATAATAATCCCTTGCAGCGGCATCAGTTTTATCAGCCGATTTAAATGCGGCGCCTTTATAATTTACATACTCAACATCCGCTGTTATAAAGCCACGCTGTTGCCGCACGTCGGCAACTTCGCGAAAAACATAAGACCCACCAGCCATAATTTTCATGGGCGTATGTAAGTTATATTTCGATTCCAATAATTGTCCATTATTTAAATCCTTCGAGCTTTGGCTTTTAATTCCGGCGCCGCCATAACCTTCCAGGTCAGTTATTACTTCAGCAGTATATTTATCGGAGAGTTGATAACTTGTAGGCGTTTGAAATGAAAGTCCCAGCCTTACATCTTCTACAGGTTTGTAAATCACTCCGATTTTCGCGTTGCCACCAATACCGTTCGTATTTAATTTTTCATTCACTTCAAAATAATTAAAATTGTTGGTCGCAATTCCTGTAGCATCTGTTTCCTTGTAATGTGAGTCACGATTAAAGTTTAGAAAATCAAAACTTAGCGAAGCACCCATGTATAATTTCTCATTTAAATTGACGGCACCGCCTATTGAAAGATCAGTAATTCCTCCTGACGTATTTACTGTGTTTTCCTGTATCAAACCAAGATTTGGATTAGCAAGACTACGATATCCTGATACAGAACCATCGGGAGCCCTTACAGTATCTATAAGGTAGGTATTGAAGGCAAGACTGCTGCCAAAGGGATAATTTGCAGCGGCCATATTAGGGTCGGTAACATTATCTTTTACCAATTCTTCAAGGTACTTTTCAGAATACGAACTGGTATTATTTTGTCCTTTATAATAAATGTGCTTATTAAAGTCTGCGACGCGATTGACGCCAATTGCAAAGGTGAAACTTTTTACTTTTTTTTGAGGAGAAGATGATGAAAACAACAACCCGCTTGCGCCAAGATTGAAATTATTGTTATTTGCCGACGAAGCATTATTCAAATAATTTGAGGTGGAATTTTTAATTGCATATCCCGGCGTTAAAACAAATTCGCCGGTTTTATAAAACCCCAACCCTGCAGGATTAATAAACAAGGATGAAAATTCGCCGCCGAGAGAAGCACCCGCTCCACCAATTGCCTGGTTTCGTGCAGTTCCGTTTTGGGTTAGCCAGGAGTAACGAAGGGCATCCGCAGGTTCCTGGGCGTAGGTATTAGTGACAGCAAAAAAAGTGATTGCTAAAAAAAATATTGTTTTCATCCTACAAAAGTTTGGATGCACTAATAATTTTATCATTGATGCATCTTAAATTATGATAACCCTGATCGATGGAAATATGTTTTGAGCAAATACTTTCCACCATTAAATTTTATTTTCTGAAAGTTCTAACAGGTGCGCTGCCACCACCGCCTGAAGAAGAAGAATTATTACTACCAGCAGATGATGGTTGAAAGGATCTTGCCGGTCTGTCGTTAGTGTTATTATCTGTGTTTCTATTATTGTTTATGTAAGTATTTCTTTCAGTGTTATTATTATTTGGAGTGAATATCCTTCTGATAAAACTACCAACTCCTGTTGTGTTTGTTGGAGCTGGTGGTGTGAATGTACGCACCGGAACAGAACTATTGGAACTAGTAGCCGGAGTTACATACCCTGAACTGGTATTGGCGTTTCTACCGTATGCTCCGAGATTATATCTTCTTGGGCCACTGTAATTGCTGGTAGCATTTCCAGGTTTTAAATTATAATAAACCGGAGAATAAAAATTATAAGGAGAATAGTAATTGCCGTAATTATTAAACGCATTATAAGAGTTATAATAATTATATGGATAAAATGTCACACCTGAATACCCGTAAGGATTTATATTGGAATAAGGACTATACAATGAAGAATTGTAAGCGTAGGGATCATAACCATAACCAAAATCCAAAGAATTGTAATTACGGTACACCGGGTTAGTTATGCCTCGCCTTATAGAAAAATCTTCGCCGTTACTTTGATTATTATAGCCATAACCATCCTTTTCCTGTTGATTGTTTGTGGTTACATATTCTTCCTGTGGTGGCGCGGGGGAATAATACACGTCATCGGGTGTTTGCCCCATCCGGTAAGCAGTACTGCAACTTGAAAATCCAATCGCTAATCCTGCTATAAGTAGATATCTTGTTTTCATAATTTTTAAGTTAAACAATTAAAAATGAAGTTGTTACTTTGCGGCCTGGTTCGTTGTAAATTTAAGCATTTAATACCTAATATTTAACGTTGAATTGCACGAATGGTTGTTAAATAATATCTAATATAAAAATAAAATTTTTTCTACATACTTGTGTCAAAATGAAAAAAAATTGAGTTCTTTTTATTAGAGCCGGTAAAATGTGAATTAAATAATATGAGTAAAGAAATTACAAAAAGAGAACAGGATTATTCCCAATGGTATAATGACATTATATTGAAGGCAGGGCTTGCGGATTACAGTGCTGTGAGGGGATGCATGGTAATAAAACCTTACGGCTTTGCCCTTTGGGAAAACATGCGTGACCAGCTTGATAAACGATTTAAAGAAACCGGGCATCAGAATGCTTATTTTCCATTATTTATTCCAAAAAGTTTCCTCAGCAAAGAGGCTGCACATGTAGAAGGTTTCGCGAAAGAATGTGCAGTTGTAACACATTATAGGTTGAAGAACGATCCTAACGGTGGAGGCATTATTGTTGACCCGGATGCAAAGCTGGAAGAAGAATTAATTGTAAGGCCTACATCAGAAACAATCATTTGGAATACGTATAAAACCTGGATACAATCTTACAGGGATTTGCCACTACTGATAAATCAATGGGCAAACGTGGTAAGGTGGGAAATGCGAACGCGCCTTTTTTTAAGGACCACGGAATTTTTATGGCAGGAAGGTCACACTGCACACGCTACCTCACAGGAAGCCATAGACGAAACCCTGACCATCCTTGATATATATGCTGAATTTGCAGAAGAGTGGATGGCGATGCCAGTTATAAAGGGAATTAAAAGTGTGAATGAGCGATTTGCAGGCGCGGTGGAAACCTATTCAATAGAAGCTCTGATGCAGGATGGCAAAGCATTACAATCCGGCACTTCGCATTACTTGGGGCAAAATTTTGCTAGAGCCTTCGACGTTCAATTTACTGATAAAGAAAATAAACTGGATTATGTGTGGGCATCAAGTTGGGGTGTAAGTACAAGAATGATTGGCGCATTAGTGATGGCGCACAGCGATGATAGCGGGCTTATATTACCACCTAAGCTTGCCCCAATTCAAGTGGTGATTGTGCCGATTTATAAAGGCCAGGAGCAAAAACAAATGATTGATGAAAAGGTGAAACTTTTCATGGATGATTTTAAAGCACTGGGTATAAGAGTTAAGTATGATGACGATGATAACAACCGCCCGGGATGGAAATTTGCAGAATATGAATTAAAAGGAGTTCCTGTAAGAATAGCGATTGGAGCGAGAGATATGCAAAGTAATATAGTTGAGATTGCGCGAAGGGATACGAAAGAAAAAATGTCTGTATCAATGGATGGCATTGCCAACACCGTGCAGGTTTTATTAAAAGATATACAGGAGAATATTTATAATAGAGCGAAAGTTTTTCGTGATAATAATATAACCAAAACTGACACCTGGAAGGAATTTGAAAAATTGCTCGATGAAAAAGGTGGCTTTATTTCGGCACATTGGGATGGAACTGCGGAAACAGAAGATAAAATAAAAGAACTAACAAAGGCGACTATACGCTGCATTCCTTTAAATAATTTGCAGGAAGAAGGTGCTTGTATTTACTCAGGAAAGCCAAGTAAAGAGCGGGTGTTGTTTGCCAGGGCTTACTGAGAACTTTTACATCTAAAGAACTTTTTCTTAAAAAAAAATAAACTTTAATGGAAAATCCTGATCTCCTTAATAATGATTTACAGGTTTCGCCAGTAAGCCTTTCTTATTTATTAGCATCTGCAAAGTGGGGGAAATTTCTTGCCATCATGGGATTTATTTTCTCTGGTTTTATGTTTATCCTTGCATTTTTCTTACCGGCTGTAATGCTCCAACTTCCACCTTATAATAAATTAGCTGTACATAATACTTCCGGGCTGCAGGCAGGCATGACCGTTATATACCTACTGATTGCGGTTATATTATTCTTCCCCTGCTTTTACCTATATAAGTTTTCAGTGAAAATGCAAGTTGCAGAGAAATCTTTAAGCCAGGAAGATTTTGATGACTCATTAAAACACCTAAAATCGCTGCTGAAATTTTGTGGTATTATCACGATAATACTAATATCGTTTTATGTGTTAATATTTGTAATCGCCCTGCTGACAGCCGCATTAAAAAGATGAGCCTTTAAAGCATCGCTACTTTGCCAGGTAATTATAATCTGCAAGCAATTTTTCTAAAAAATCTATTGCATACAGGTCTGTTTGTATTTTTAAAACTTCCATCACTTTGCGGGCAACGCGTGTACAAGTTTTAGTATCATGATTTTTATAGAAGAGGTTAATCACATTTTTAATTGTATTGATATCGCGGTCGGAAAGCTTTAAAACTCCAGGATATTTCACCACATAATCAGCCTCCTGAATTTCCATAAAAACAGTGTCATCAACTGTAAATACTGATTTGGTATTTACAACAACCGTGTTGGCGGCAAGGTCTCCAAGGCGTTGGTTCTTTTTTGTGAAAGCAATAAAAATCACCACCATAATTCCGAGGAAAGCGGTAACAAGTATGTAAACGACCAGGCTTTCGCGTGTAAGGATGGTATACCCAAAAAAGAATGGCCATTCAAAGGCTTTAAACATCCAGCGTGTAATATATTGACTCAACTCCGGCTCGCCGCCATCGAGGCTTATCACCCTTATATTCATTAGCTTTTTACCGAAAGTTTGGCCATGCAACATCACCTCTGAAACGAGAGAATATAAAAGCATTGGTATAGAAATAGTCAAAATATCTATTCCTACATGTTCTTTTAGTACCTGCTCGCTAACCTTGTTAAAGCCGCCATAATAGAAATATTTCATACCAACGAAAAACAAAATCAGGATTGTGAAATCTATTAAATACGCGAAAATTCTTTTATAAAAATCGGCTATTTCAAATTCAAGATCAATGTTAAAAGGAGTGGCTATCTGGATAACGCTCATAAAGCAAATTATTATATAAAAGCATAAATGCCGGCTTTTTTTTCGCCAATTTTACCCTTCTACTTTTATTTGTAATAACTCCCATAATTTTAGGGAATGCGTGAAGCGAGGTTTATAAAAAAAAATGTTGAGAAATGGAATAAGTATCAGCGGGAGGAATCCAAAGACCCGGATGAAATGGCGGACAGGTTCATTACCTTGCTCGATGATTTATCTTACGCCAAAACTTTCTATCCAAAGAGTAAAGTTACCCGTTGGATAAACGGCATTGCGGCCGGAATTTATCAAAACATTTACCAGAACAAAAAGCGCGGGTATTCCAGGGTAATCCTCTTTTGGAAATACGAACTACCGTTATTGTTTCGTCGCTACCACAAAACATTTCTTTTCACATTCATCTTGTTTGTTTTGTTTGTTACTATCGGTGTTATTTCTTCTACTACTGACCCGGATTTTGCCGCCAATTATTTCAATCATAAAGTGCAAGCCGGCTATTATGACGAAACAATTTCCAGGATTCAAAAAGGCGATCCGTTCGGAATATATAAAGACTCAAATCCGTTTTCCATGTTTGTGCATATCGCTTATAATAATATTAGCGTGGCTTTCAAGAGCGTTGTATTTGGCGTTTTTTTCGGCATCGGCACGCTCTTTTTAATGTGGAGCAATGGGCTTATGTTGGGATGTTTTCAATATATCTTTTTTTCCCAGGGGTTGGGCTGGCAATCGGTAATGGTCATTTGGATTCATGGCACGCTGGAAAT
Source organism: Ginsengibacter sp. (assembly GCA_039935555.1). GTDB lineage: Bacteria > Bacteroidota > Bacteroidia > Chitinophagales > Chitinophagaceae > Ginsengibacter. The sequence goes on from JBDTKB010000043.1 coordinate 6,869, forward strand.
TTCATCAATTGTAATTGCAAGCTGCGCGGGCCTGATACTTGGTTTCGGGTGGCTGTTTCCGGGAACTTATACACGCAGGCAATCATTTTTAAAATCCGCAAAAGATGCCATGAAAATTTGCGTAAGCCTTGTTCCGCTTTTTATTGTAGCCGCATTTTTTGAAAGTTATATAACCCATCTTATGAGTAATACTTTTGAAAAAGATTCTCATGATATCGGGTTGCCGGTTCCCGTAAGCGTTATCATTCTTGCGGGCTCATTCTTTTTTGTATTGTGGTATTTTGTGTTGTACCCAATTCGGTTGCACAACAAAAATGTAAGGCTTGAAGATGGAAAAATTATAAAGAATGGCATTACCTATGAATTGTAATAACTTAAAAATTTATTTAATACTAATGCTGCTGATGTCTTTCGGCGGCTATTCTTTCGCACAAAATAAAAATGATGCAAATGAAGAAGCAACAACCGGAAATAAAATTATCCTTGATTCAGTAAATAGCGGCTACGCCAGTCAGTTAGATACTGCACTTTATAAAAACGAATTTGAGGAAGCAAATGATTCCATTTTAAAATGGAAACAGATGCGCGAGTTTGGCTATATGGCTTACATTGACAGCCTGCTCAGGAAACGAAAAAACCTGACGATCGACACAGTAAATATTAATGGGAACGGTAAAAGCAAAAAGGCAGCAAGTGCTACTGCGAAAAATAATTCCGGCATAAATAATTTGATAAACAGCCTTCCGGTAAAGATTTTTTTCTGGCTCGTCGCCATTTTCTTCATCGGGTTTGTTCTTTATAAATTATTCTTTACAGGTGGATTATTTGTAAAAGGCAATACAAGCGCAGCCCCTGAGCCTGCTGATGAAAAAGCTGAACCATTGAATGGATATTCAGCATATAATTTATTAATAAATGAAGCAGAAGCAAAGAACGATTTCAACCTGGCAATACGGTATTTATACCTGCAATCTCTTAAAAAACTTGCTGACAATGATTTAATTATTTTTTCTCCTGAAAAAACCAATAATCTATATGTTCAGGAAATGTCGTCGCATGATTATCAATCTGAATTTGCCTTCTTAACAAGGCAATATGAATTTACCTGGTATGGAAAATTTAAGGTCGATAATATTTGGTTTGAACAACTCAAAAACAGATTTATTTTATTTAATAAAAACATATAAAAGTTTTTGAAACATATTTTTTCAACCATATTTTTATTTGCATTAGTTCCTTTTGTAATTACCAGTTGCTACCAGGGCAAAAAAGTTATGCCATCATTAAACGAAACGTATCGCAAATCTGACAAACAACCATTTGGTTCTTTTGTAGCCTATGAAGAATTCAGGCATCTTTTTAAAAATCGTTATGTGCAAACGGTGACCGATCCTTTTGATGAAGAATGGAATAATATTGAAGACGACTCATCTGATAATAAATATTCCCTTTATTTCCTCGTCACCAAAAACCTGGTACTAAATACTTCGGAAGTAGAGGCGTTTATGGATTATGTAAAGGCCGGAAATGATCTCTTCATTTCGGCAGACTATGTAGACAACAGGCTCTTGGAAAATCTGAATTGCAATACCGAAAGGATTGGAGAAATTGTAGACGAAACCAAAGGCTTCATGCACCAGACAAACGTCAGCATGTATTTTAGCGATGACTTTAATGCGCCTAAATATGAATATTATTATTATCCATTTCTAAATGCGTTGTCGGGCTATGATACATCATTCGCAAGGGTTTTAGGCAATAATGAAAACAACCGCCCAAACTATATAATTTTATTTGCCGGGAAGGGGCGTGTCTATCTTCACGTTGCGCCACGCATTTTCAGCAATTACTTTTTACTCACCGGAGATAACCACCAATATCTCGAAAATGTAATTTCATATTTACGATCAGACCCGAAGAATATTTATTGGGATGAATACTATAAAAATACCAGCCCTTCCAGGAGAAACGACAAGCGCAGTAAAGCAGATGACAACTTTTCATCGTTAAGTGTCATCAATCAGAATCCGCCTTTAAAATGGGCATTCTGGCTGGTAATAATTGGGCTTTTGCTTTATATACTTTTTAATGTGAAGAGAAAACAAAGGACAATTGATATTATAAAACCGAATGCAAATACAACCGTTACTTTTACTGAAACTGTTGGCCGGCTATATTTACAAAAGCAAAACAATAATCATATAGCTGAAAAAATGATCACTTATTTTTATGAATACATACGCAATAAATACTTTATTAGTACCGCAGTTATTAATGACGAATTCATAAATTCTCTTTCAGGCAAAAGTGGTGTTGCAATAGATAAAACGCAGCATTTGTTTGCTTTAATAGAACAAACTAAATTGGAAGAAGATCTTGATGATGATACGCTATTGAAATTAAATGAAGGAATTGAAAATTTTTGTAAAATTAATGTTTGATGGAAGAAAATATTTTTGAACAGAGGATTGATCTCGCCCCGCTAAGCGCTGCAGTTGCAGATATTAGAAATGAAATAGGCAAAGTAATAGTTGGCCAGCACGAAATGGTAAATATGCTTATGATAGGCTTGTTAAGCGATGGACACATTCTTATTGAAGGCGTGCCCGGCGTAGCCAAAACATTGACAGCAAAACTAATTGCAAGGATTATTGATGCAGATTTTTCGCGCATACAGTTTACGCCGGACCTTATGCCGAGTGATGTATTAGGCACATCCGTTTTTAATCCGAAGGAAGCTGATTTTCAATTTAAGCGAGGTCCTATATTTAGTAACATTATTTTAATAGATGAAATAAACCGGGCGCCCGCAAAAACACAGGCGGCGCTGTTTGAAGTGATGGAAGAAAGGCAAATTACTATCGATGGTTTCACCCACGTAATGGAGTTTCCATTTTTAGTGCTGGCAACACAAAATCCAATTGAACAGGAAGGGACTTACAGGCTTCCGGAGGCACAACTGGACAGGTTTCTGTTCAAGATAAATGTAAAATATCCGACGCTGGAAGAAGAAGTAAATATTCTCATCAATCAACAATCAGTTAGTCAAAATACACTTGTCGCAGATGTAAATAAAATTTTATCCACGGTGCAAATTTTAGAATACAGGAATATCATCAGCCAGGTATTTATTGATGTAAAGCTGATTGAGTTTATCGCTAAGATTGTAAATGAAACCCGTAACAATGCCTCGCTATTTCTTGGTGCTTCGCCGCGTGCATCGCTGGCAATCTTAAAAGCATCAAAAGCAAACGCCGCCATTAAAGGAAGAGATTTTGTAACGCCGGAGGACGTGCTGCAAATGGCTACTCCTGTAATGCGTCACCGGATTATTTTAACTCCGGAAAAAGAAATGGAAGGCATCACACCAGATCAGCTTATTCAAAATATTATCGCCAATATAGAAGTACCCCGGTAAAAACTTAAACCATGTTATTGCCTAAAACAATACAAAAATATTTTGGCGATCTATTTCTCACTTCACGTTTTTATATAGGGCTCCTGACGTGCGTTTGTATATTCGTAACGGCATTTTACTTTACATCCCTTAACACAATTTCGTTAACGGCTTTTTTTGCATTTATTTGCTTTTGCATAGCAGATTATAGCTTTTTATTTTTTACAAAAAAATTTCCTTTTGCAAAAAGAAATACAGCAGAAAGATTAAGCAATGGCGATGAAAATAAAATTGAACTGATCATCAAAAATGAACTTTCATTCTTGGTAAATATTAATGTTATTGATGAGCTTCCCGCTCAATTCCAGCAACGTAAATGGAAGAAACATATTTCCTTAAAACCCAGGCAACAAAAAAAAATAATTTATTTTCTCCGGCCTCAGCAAAGAGGAGAATATTTTTTTGGTGATATACATTTATTTATTACATCTCAACTAGGCTTTATTTGCCGAAGGTTTACATCCCGCACTGCCGAAACTGTTCATGTTTATCCGGCGTTCATGCAGCTTTACAAGTATGAATTATTGTCGAACGCTACATTGCAAAATGAAGCGGGAAGCCGCAGAATGCGTAAGATTGGCCAGAGTATGGAGTTTGAGCAAATTAAAGAATACGTAAGTGGCGATGACATACGCACGCTCAACTGGAAAGCATCGGCGCGAAAAGGCGGCTTAATGATAAATAATTTCACTGATGAGCGATCGCAACAAGTGTATTGTCTGATTGATAAAGGCAGGCTTATGAAAATGCCTTTTGAAGGACTAACATTGCTTGATCACGCTATTAACAGTTGTCTTATTTTAAGTAACATCTGCTTAAAAAAGCAGGATAAAGTTGGGATCATTACTTTTTCAAATACCATCGGAACCTTATTGCCGGCAGACAGGAAACCATTGCAGAAAGAAAATATATTGCAGTTGCTTTATAATCAAAAAACAGAATTTCTTGAAAGTGATTTTGAAATGCTTTATATGCAAATCAGAAATCGCATTAAGCATCGCAGCCTTATGATATTGTTTACAAATTTTGAATCTTTATCCGGGCTAAACCGGCAAATTGATTATTTAAGATCGTTGTCACGTCATCACTTGTTGCTCGTAATATTTTTTGAAAATACGGAGCTCGAAAAATTAACAGGCTCGCACGCAAATAACGTGGAAGAAGTGTACATTAAAACTATCGCGGAAAAGTTTGCATTTGAAAAACGCTTGATCGCAAAAGAATTATTAAAATATGGAATTTTATCTTTGCTTACTTCTCCTAAAAAACTTACGTTGAATACGATCAATAAATATTTGGAACTTAAAACCCGGCAGGCAATTTAATTTTTTTTGATGAATGAAAATACTTTTGAGGAAGGCAGGGTACTACTCGTAAATAAGCCGTTACATTGGACATCTTTTGACGTGATCAGGAAGATCCGTAATACGATCAAGATCAAAAAAGTAGGCCATGCCGGAACGCTGGATCCTTTGGCTACCGGCCTTTTGATTGTATGTACCGGAAAATTTACCAAGCAAATAAACGAATACATGGCGCAGGAGAAGGAATACACGGGCACATTTACCCTGGGTGCTGTTACGCCTACTTTTGACCTGGAAAGTGAACCGGAAAATTTTAGTTCTTTTAGCAGCATTACTTCAGAAGCAATTTTTGAAGCAACAAAACAATTTAAAGGCGAGATAATGCAATTACCTCCTATTCACTCTGCTATTAAACAAAAGGGAAAGCCAGTTTACTTACTTGCACGGCAAGGAAAAGAAGTAACGATGGAACCCAGAAAAATTGTGATACGCGAATTTGAAATTACAGGAATAAACCTGCCCGTAATTTCATTTAAAACAGTTTGTACAACGGGCACGTATATACGCAGTTTGGCTAATGACTTTGGGCAGGCACTTGGCTGTGGCGCTTACTTAAATAGCTTGTGCCGTACGCGCATTGGCAGTTTTTCGTTGGTAAATGCAGTAACAGTCGATGAATTTGTCGATTCGGTTGTCAATACAAAGGACCAGAAACCTATATAGTTTATGAACTTCAACACAACCCCAACCCGTAAATCTTCAGCACAATTTTACATCACTTCGTGAATAATGCTAAACCCTTAATTGCCAATCACGAAAAAAATTATATATTTTTTTTCTGATTTGATTCAACTTCCTGTCCAAATTCTTATACCTCGCTCGTTATAATAATATTATTCTATTTATTCACAAATAAAAATTAAGGTCATGGACAAAAATTCAAATTCAATCAATTGGTTTGAAATTCCGGCTCTTGATGTTGCAAGAGCGCAAAAATTTTATGAAACTATTTTCGATCTTAAAATGAGCCCGATGCAGGAAATGATGGGAATGAAAATGGTTAGCTTTCCTGTCGACATGGGAAATGGAAAAGCAAGTGGCGCTCTCGTTCAAAGCCAGATGCACAAGCCCTCTACAGATGGTTGCGTAATTTATTTAAATGCTGATCCCAAAATTCAAACCGTTATTGACCGGATTGAAAAAGCGGGTGGAAAAGTTGCGATGCCAAGGACAGAAATTACACCTGAAATTGGGTATATGGCTTTTTTGATTGACACCGAGGGAAATAAGGTGGCACTCCATGCCCGGGCTTAAATTAAAAAAAAGTAGGAGCTAAATAGAGTTCCTGCTTTTTTTTAACCGCGCATTTTTAGGTAAATTTTTTGTGTTCCTTTCAAACAATTTTAAAAAAAATTCATTTACAAGCAGGCTTGAATGCTTTGCGAATAGAAAGTGTAATTGTAAAGAATGCTATAACCAGACATAATAAAAAAGTAATTACTAACAATTCATCTGCATGGCCAAATTCGACATAAATACCCTTGTTTCTTAAATGATTATGGAAATGAATGGCTTCGTCAAAAAATAAGTAAGTTAAAAAAATATATAGTCCACTCACTAAAAGAAAGAGAAATAATTTCAACCTCGACAAAACAAAATAGAGTTTATAAGACCCAAAAAAATAACTTACGATGATTAGCAAAATTATTAATATTTCTTTCATAATTAATTTGTTGATCATTATATCGTAGTGGATTCTCTTAAGTAAATATAAGATGGCTTTATAAGATGGCAACTTTATTGAGTGGCACAGATACGCCAACGCCACTTGCCTTTACTGAATAAATGCGCCAGTCGGGGAAATACAAAGGGCCAGAAACTGATATAACTTTTAAGTGTTCCATTCAAACAATTTTCAAAAAAAAGTCATTTAGAAACAGACCTTAAAAAGTGACTAATATGCTTCTTCCTAACTTCATTTTCCTACGAGTTAAAATTTTGTCCACTAACACTAACAATAAGTGAAACATTTATTTGAAAAAATAATTAAACCTAAAAGCCAAACTTTTATTATTGCTTTTTATTTCTAATCAATCTAAAAATGTTTTATTTCCCGTGATGATTTCCTGATCTACCGATTTTCTAAATAATTATTTAGAATTTGCAACGAATAGATATTTTTACCGGTCAATAATTCTATGGCGTTGAAACTTTTTTCTGTACTGTTATTCGGATTATTTTTTTGCCAGCCGGTATTTTCACAAATACAAGCGTGTTCCGTTCTTGGCCAAAATCCATCTACCGCTTTTCCTGTTTGCGGTACCGACACTTTTAGTCAAAGCACTGTACCTTATTGTGGCGGAAAATTATTACCTGGCCCGTGCAGCAGAGATGGCATCGGGGACACGAATCCCTTTTGGTATAAATTTACCTGTTTTACTCCCGGCACTCTAGGGTTTGTAATAACGCCAAATGACCTGGCAGACGATTATGATTGGGAACTATTTGATATAATGGGTCAAAATCCAGGAGATGTTTTTACTAATCCTTCCCTTTTTGTGGCATGTAACTGGTCTGGAAATACAGGTCTCACTGGGGCTTCGGCAGCGGGGAGATCGTTACAAAATTGTGCGGGGCCAACCTACCCTACTTTCAGCGCAATGCCCACGTTAACACTGAATCATAATTATCTTCTTTTAATAAGCCATTTTACTAAATATACGCCATCACAAAACGGGTATAAATTATCATTTGGCGGCGGCACAGCAAGCATCACCGACACACTACTACCGGATATTGTAAATGCTTCATCATCTTGCGACGCAAAACAAATAACCGTGCGGCTAAATAAAAAAATGAAATGTAGCAGTCTTGATGCAAATGGAAGCGATTTTAGTATTTCTCCGGCTGTATCAACGATTATTGGAGCAAAAAGCGCCGACTGCAATACAGGCTTTGACATGGATTCTGTAACACTTACTATGAGTAATCCACTACTACCGGGCAATTATATTATTATTGCAAAAAATGGGGATGACGGAAATTCATTATTGGATGTTTGTGATAGAAATATTCCGGCAGGAAATAACATACCGCTGGTTATTCCTTTTTTAGTTCCAACGCCGATGGATAGTCTAACCAAAGTTGGCTGTGCTCCACAATCGTTGCAGTTGGTATTCAGAAAAAAAATAAGCTGTAGTTCTATAGCCAGCGATGGCAGTGATTTTATGGTAACTGGCCCAACCCCGGTTTCAGTGACGGGTGCGACCGGTAATTGTGTAAATGGCGAGACTAATGTTATCAATGTTATTTTATCCGGAAAAATTTTAACCAGTGGAAATTACCAGGTTAAGCTCGTGCAGGGAACTGATGGAAACACGATCCTGGATGAATGCGGCCAGCAAACTCCCGCCGGCTCAACTTTAAATTTTGCGACAAAAGACACAGTCTCCGCTGACTTTATTTACACGATCTATCAAGGCTGCCTGGTTGATTCGATTGCCTTTTTTCATAATGGCAATAATGGTGTGAATCAGTGGACCTGGAATTTTGGTTATGCAGGTACAAGTAATTTAAAAAATCCCACAATCTCCTTCAACACATTTGGAACAAAGCAAATTGCATTATCCGTTTCAAATGGTACCTGTACCGATAGTGTTACAAAAATCATCAATCTTGATAATACATTAAAGGCATCATTTGAAACGAATAACCTGCTGTGCCCGGAAGATACAGCGACTTTCGTCAACAGCAGCGTTGGTAATATTTCTAATTATAATTGGGATTTTGGAAACGGAAACACAAGTATTCAAAAAGATCCGCAACCTCTTCACTACCCCATTTTAAGTTTAGAAAAAATATACACGGTTCGTCTTATTATAAAAAATAACGCGGCTTGTTTTGACACTGCCTATCAAAATATAAAAGTATTAAAAAGCTGTTACATTGCCGTTCCAAATGCGTTTACTCCTAACGGTGATGGCATAAACGATTACCTCTATCCCTTAAATGCTTACAAGGCTGATGATCTTGAATTTAGCGTTTATAACCGGGTTGGCCAGCGTGTATTCAAAACAACTGATTGGACGAAAAAATGGGATGGAACCTTTCAGGGAAATCCCCAAGACGCAGGCATCTATGTATGGATTCTTAAGTACACAAATAGGGACACAGGAAAAAAAGTATTTCAAAAAGGATCAGCGATATTGATAAGGTAAAACCAGTTCAACTATTCCACAACCAATTAATTTTATTTCACCTGTAATCATTCCAGATCACTACGGTCTACTTTTCCGGAATTTTCTAAAAAATCGGCGTTACCGGAAAAGTAAGTTGTTTTTTTTCAAACCCGTAGGCGGCAAAATTTTTAAAAAGAAAGGGCTGACTTTCAAAATTATTTTTTCCATTTTTCTCGAATCGCTTATCGAAAATTATCGCTCAATTAAATCCTGGGCATAATAAACCCCATTACATCATTTGAGAGCTGGGTTGCTTTAATTATTTCATTTTCCTGTTTCACTGGTTTATCATTCGTTTTCTTCTGGTTACCATTTGAAATTCCAAAAAGAAATAAAAAAGAAATGAATACGCCAAGAATTAATACCTGGAAATTATAAATACCGCGTTTAGCAAATTCTAAAATTGAATTTTCGTTGCTATTAATTACTGTTTTCATTGTTTTAATTTTAAATTGTTATTGTTAATTACAATACAAAGATATAGCTAAAGCAATGTTCTATGCAATACATAGTACACTGAATGGCATAATACCGTTACTAGCGGTAAAATTGAAAGGATTAATGGTGAATAGCTATGGTAAAATTTTTAGTTTTATATCTGCCAGGGTCTACAAACCATAGGTTTGGGTTAAGCTAAATAAAAAGTGCTGTTAGAGCAGCACTTGGCATTTGGTTTTTCTTAATCAGGAGTAAATTGTTTATAAAGCGGCACAGGAAGTTCATTTTCCGACTTCCTAACGGATTGAGAATATTTTTGGGGACTAAAAGATAGAATTTTCCAGGAGAGTGGAATTAAATTGACAGGTGCATCAAATAGGAAAAAATAGTTGTTTCAGAAATAACTGGCTTTGTTTGTCGCAGAGATAGATGACGTTTTATAAAAATATTAACTCGGGATTAAACTACAAAATTTACAAATAATTAGTTGTTAACAAGATTATACACAATTGACATTTGAAAGAAAAAGTTCTAAAACGGATAATCAATGCCAATAGTAGCATTGAAATTTTCGTAGCGCCATTGCCGGTTTTCCAGATTTGTCCCAAACAAATGGCTTGTAGTTATCGCTGGTATTTGCCAGCCATTATTTTCAATTACATCCGGGCGTTTAAACCTAAACCCAACATCAAATCGTATCAGGAAGTAATTAAAGTCAAAACGAAATCCTACGCCGGAACCAACGCCTAATTGTTTATAAAGATTTTGGAATTTAAATTGCGTCGTATCGCGGCTGCCGTCTGCTTTTGTGTTTTTGAAATTCCATACATTTCCTACATCCGCAAAAAGAGCCATCTTAAAAAGAATAGCATTAGAAAAGAGTGGCGCAACATTAAAACGATATTCCACATTTCCTTCCATTTGTATGTCACCTGTTCTGTCATTAAACAATCCGTTGGAATAAGGTGCCAACGGCTGCCCTCCAACACCAATTCCACGTACGGGCCACGCGCGCATGCTACTGGGGCCGCCGCCAAAATATTGCTTGAAGAATGGAAGTGTTGTATCTGATTTTGAAAGCGGAATACCAACTCCGGCGAAAGCGCGAAACGCAATAGCCGATTTAGGATGGTTTATCGTGTAGGTATATTCTACATCACCCTTTATAAAATCTTTTAAATACTGGTTAAAAAAATTTCCATTTTGAGAATTGCGATTACCGCGTTTTAAAAAGCTCCAGATTAATCCCGACTCTTCAATATTGGTTTTTAAAGTACTTACAAGTTTTGGATTTTTTGGATTTGCATGTGTGGATGTAAATGTGAGACTTTGCCCCATCACCAGCGCCGTGTTAAATGAATATTTTAAATAGGGAAATAAATTTAGCGTGCTATCAAAAGTGTGCGACCGGTTATAAATCCTGTGATAATCAAAATTAAAAGGTTTATAACTCCATAGATGATTCTCTTTATTTGTCCAGTTAAAACCTAAAGCGACATTGAAAACCTGTTGGTCAAAAAAATCGACACGGTTTATTAGTGAAAGATTTGTATTGATGAATGATTGTTTTGTAAGAAATTTTTTCCTGTTAAGATTTTTAAAAGGCGTAATAAATTTTGGGAAAAGAATATTATTTGTATAGCTGATTTCCCTTGAATTTATAGACGTGCCATTGCTATTGAGATGTGCTGTATTAAACTCTACTCCTACCCTCACCGCATTTGTCATGCGCGCAGCTTGTTGCCAAAGGTTACGGTTGGTCACGGAAATATTACCGGCAAGGCCAAGCAAATTTCCGGAGTTTGATCCTGTAATTGCTGTGGATGTATTTGCAGAATAACTCAATTCAATATTTCCTTCAAAGGCATATTTTTTTATGGGTAGCAGCTTAATTACAAGGTCAAGAAGATTGGTATCTTTTTTTTCAACGATATCAATTGAAGGCCCTTCCCACGCGCCCAGTTTATAAAAACTGTTGATCGTTTTATAATAATTAGCCTGGCTAAAAGCATCTCCCTTTTTTATATAGAGATTTGTACCGGGTATATAATATTTAAATAATTTTTTATGATACTTAGTAATGTATCCCGGCGAAATATGGGTGTTCAAAGAACTATCTGTATATAAATCTCCGGGATGATAATCAGGTAAAACATAAATATTATTGATGTAAAATTTTTCCAGCTTTGTACTATCAGGCAAATTATTCAATTGAAATCCCAGCCTTATCGTCGGCTTATTCCGCTGCTCATTTGCCTCCGCTAACAACCGCAATTCTTCAAAAGGATCTTCGGCAACTGAAGTGAGCGCCTGTATAGAAGTATCACCGGTAACTCTTATTTCATCCGCAGTAAATTTATAATATCCGTTGTTGCGGTAAAGATCTACCAACCTTGCAGACTCTGCCAGCACAGCGGATTTTGTAACCGGCGTGTTTTTTTGTAAAGGTGATTCCTTCTTCGTCGCCATCGCAAGTTTTTCAATTTCATCATTTGAAAAAAGATAAGCAAGCGTATCAACAAGAGTTCGGTTACCAGCTACTACGTTATAATTTGTAATGATTCTTAACTGCCCTTTTTTATGGAGAACCGTATCAAAAGTATAGCTTACTTGAGGGCGATAGTAACCGAGATTCGCCATCGAGGTTTGCATACTTTCCGCAGATTGCCTGATGGCGTTTGTATCAAAAACCGGCGGCTTTGTTATATAATGAAATACAAAAGCTACATCCTTGATTTTTACTTTTGCACTATCATCCAATTGCGTGTTGAGCTTTGAATTAACAGCAACTTTATCATCGCTACTCAAATCAGGAGCAACAAGGGTTATATTGTTTTTAAAAACGAAAGGAATATTTTTTTGATATTTACGAACAATTGTAAAACCCGCATAATTATTTTTCGATGTGCTACAGCCTGCCAAAAAAATCAGTGCGATACCACAACAAAAAAAAACAGGAAATATTTTAATACGGATTATTCCATTCATATAGAAGCCATGTTGAGCAAAAAGATTGTCAAATATATCCAAAGTTTAAGCCATAAAAAATTACGCGACGAAGAACACTCCTTTATTGCGGAAGGCCCAAAAGTAGTATCAGAGCTTTTATTATCAGGTTTAGTTAATTGCAAAATATTATGTGCTACAAAAGAGTGGGTGCAGGAAAATGAAAACAGCCTTAGGAACGTCAGCGCAGAAAATATTATTGAAATTGATGAAGGCTCTTTGCAAAAGATCTCGTTGCTAAAAACACCCAACCAGGTTTTGGCAGTTTTTGAAAAAAGATTGCAAAATTTATTGCCTTTCATTGAGAACAAAATTTCGATTATGCTGGATGAAATTCAGGATCCGGGAAATTTAGGAACCATCA
>JBDTKB010000044.1:0-5088 GCA_039935555.1 Ginsengibacter sp.
TTCCTTTCCTTAATTTCTTAAACCAGATTTAGAGATCTTATTTGATCTTCATAAAAATCCTGTTCCAACGTGGCCCTTTATCATAACTAAACCAAATTAAAGATGCTTTACCTACAACGTGGTCTTCAGGCACAAATCCCCAAAAACGGCTATCCAACGAATTATGCCGGTTATCTCCCATCATCCAATAATAATTCATTTTGAAAGTATAACTGGTTGCAGGCTTGCCATTAATTAAATAGTGTCCGTTATTTTCCTCAAATTTATTCGCCTCATACACTTCAATGCAACGCTTATAAGTATTTACATTTTGAGGAGTTAATTCAATAGTGGCGCCTTTTTTAGGAATCCACATTGGACCGTAATCGTCCACCGTCCATTTATCTGAGTCAACGAACGGAAATAAGTATGGACTCTTATCCATTGGGGAAAGAACCGCAGGCTGCACATTTTTTACCATCGGCAACATTTTTAAAGAAGCCAATTCCGCATCTGTCATGCTAATTTCATAAAGATTATCCTGGATTTGATATACTTGGTTTTTATTCTGGTCATCCGTGTTGAATTGTATACCAAGGCTGTTTAATTGATCAGGATCAAGTGGTGCTGACGTTGTAACATCGTATTTGAATTCGTGAAATTCCGGAAATGGTTGTGCAACATTATCAATGTAAATAACCCTGTTCTTTATTTGGATCGTATCGCCGGCAATTGCCGTACATCGTTTTATAAAATTTTCCCTTTTATCCACGGGCCGCGTAATAATCATATCGCCATATTGATCGCGAACTCTTGCCCTTGCTTCCTCTTTTGAAATATGTTCTTCAAGCATTCGTCGTTGAATTTCCTGGTAATATGTAACACGGGAACCGAAATTTACATCGTCATTAATTAAGGTGTCATTAACCGGGAAATTAAAAACCACAACATCATTTCTATGTACGGGCCTTGGAAACCAGCGTATATAAGGAATGTGAATCCATTCCACGTAGGACTTCATATTAGATTTTCCAATGGAATTATGTATAAATGGAAGCGCTAAAGGTGTATTAGGAATGCGTGGGCCATAGCTGAATTTACTTACAAAAAGAAAATCATTTACAAGTAAAGTCTTTTCCATTGAAGGTGTAGGTATCGTGTACGCTTCAAAAACGAAAGTACGAATGATTGTCGCTGCAACAATTGCAAAGGCGGCTGCGTCTACCCATTCACGTATGGCGCCTTTCTTATAATTTTTTACAACGGGTATTCCGGCATATCGTTCATTCTTTGAAAAGCCCAGGTATGGGAAATAAATAAACGGTATTAAAACTGTTGCCGCGTGTTGTAAAATACTGAACCTTCCGAAATGCTCGACGAACTTTATCCAAATCCATAAGGTAATAAAAAAGCCAACCACAGGAATTAATTGTAAAAAGAACCAAACTCTTTTTAATTCCATTTTCTCAACCATGCACCAGGAATTATATAAAGGTATTAATCCCTTCCAGCCCGCCATTCCTGCTTTTTGAAACATACCATACAAACCAACACATGGAATAATGACCCAGAGGATAATTAATACTAAAATTTCTGTCATTCGCTATTTTTTAATTAATGTGGTCAAAAGTACCATATAAAATTTCTACTTAAAAAACCTTCTGAAAATTGTTATCATTAGTTTAACAAAAGAATATCTTTCACGACCATAACAAGGAAAGAATTTCATCTACTTTTTTGTTCCTGTTCATTATCATGAAGTGGCCGCCGTCCTCAATTACATAATTTGCTTTTATATATTTTATAGGAAAAATATGATCATTTCCTCCGTGGATATGTAGCAAATTTGCCGGTCGCCATTCGTTTGTCCAATTAAGGATTTGATGAATCGCCCAATTGGTGTAATCCTGGCTCACATTTTTTCTATATGATTTTACCAATTTTCGCTCTTCGTCATCTTCTATTCCAAGGTTATAATTTTCTAACGGTTCAATAAGACTAAAAGAACGCATGGGAAAAATTTTATCGAGCTTAAGCCTACCTGCAATGCGCATCCAAAATGGTAATTCATGGCAAGTCTTTATGCTCGAAATAATAATTACTTTATGAGTAGTAATTAATTTAGAAATTTCTATCGCCATCATACCACCAAATGATAAACCTATAATAATTGGATTTAACTGTTCAATTTTTTCAGACATTCTTTTCGCATAGGCTTCAATTTTTTCGTTACTGAAAGGAAGCAGCCATGACAGATAATGAACCTGGTTATCGCCAAAATTAAGTTTGGAAAAAACCCGCTCATCTGCGCCAAATCCGCTGATGCAATAAATATGTTTCATGAGAATTTCGGGTGAACACTTTGGGAATCAGACGCTCCATTATTTTTTCGGGAGCACATAGTTTTCTATGTCATCGGTCGTAATAGTTTTTCCGGAAAGAATGATAAGGCGTTCTACAACGTTGCGCAATTCACGAATGTTACCAGACCAGTTATACTTCTGCAAGAGATCCATTGATTTTTTGTCGATTGATTTTTTTGGTTGCCCGTATTCAACGGCAATATCTTCAAGGAAGCGATCAACAAGTAATGGAATATCGCCCAGCCTTTCGTTTAGTGAAGGAACATGAACGATAATAACGCCAAGCCTGTGATACAGGTCAAGCCGGAAATCTTTACTTTCCACTTCTTTAAGAAGATCTTTATTTGTTGCGGCAATCACTCTTACATCTACATTAATATCTTTATCAGCGCCCACGCGCGTTATCTTTCCTTCCTGAAGGGCGCGCAATACTTTGGCTTGCGCATTAAGGCTCATGTCTCCAATTTCATCAAGAAATAGGGTGCCTCCATTTGCCTGTTCAAATTTTCCGATGCGCTGTTTGACAGCAGATGTAAAACTGCCTTTTTCGTGTCCGAACAATTCGCTTTCAATAAGTTCCCCTGGAATGGCGGCACAATTAACTTCCACCATGGGGCCATTTACCCGGCTGCTTTTTTCGTGTATCCATCTTGCAACCAACTCTTTACCCACACCATTTTCGCCGGTTATCAAAACCCGTGCTTCAGTCGGAGCAATTTTATCAATCGTGTCTTTTATTTTTTTAATGGCGATTGATTCACCAACAATATCCTGCACTTTTGCTACTCTCCTCTTAAGGATTTTTGTTTCGGCTACAAGTGAATTTTTGTCCATCGCGTTGCGCAACGTTATCAGCATTCGATTTAGGTCCGGTGGTTTTGAAATATAATCGTAGGCGCCTTTTTTTACAGCTTCCACGGCAGTTTCTATGTTGCCGTGGCCGCTTATTATAATTATAGGAACTTCGTCATTTATTTCGCGCGCCCGCTCGAGAAATTCGATTCCATCAAGTTTGGGCATTTTGATATCGCAAAGAACAAGATCGTATGTTTTGTCTTTAAATTTTTTAAGGCCTTCTTCGCCGTCGGCGGCTTCATCTATTTTATAACCTTCATAACTGAGTATTTCGGTTAATGTTTTTCTGATACTTTTCTCATCATCAATAATAAGAATTGAAGACATATTTTTTTATAGTTTTATGGATTTTTAGCTTACTAATTTTCAAGGCAACCCTTCAAATGTAACAATTTACACCATTAACGAAGAATGCCCGTAATTCTTGTGTCTGTTTCACACAATGTTTAGCCTGGTTAAAGGAATTTAAAAGAACTCTCTTTGCTAACATTACTCCGCTTCCATCATTAAATATGCCTTAATAAATCCATCAAGTTCGCCATCCATTACAGGCCCTATATTGCCCACTTCATAATCCGTTCTGTGATCCTTGATCATTTTATAAGGGTGAAATACATAACTTCTTATCTGGCTCCCCCACTCTATTTTTTTCTTCGTTGCATTGTTTGCATTTAATTTTTCCTGCCGCTTGCGCATCTCTTCCTCATACAAACGGCTTTTCAGCATAGTCATCGCCTTCTCGCGGTTTTCTCCCTGTGTACGGGCCTGTTGACATTCAACTATAAAACCGGAAGGCTTATGTGTTAAGCGCACCGCAGTTTCTACTTTATTTACATTTTGGCCACCGCTGCCACCACTTCTAAAAAAGGCCCATTCCACATCTGCCGGGTTAACTTTAATATCTACAGTATCATCAACTAACGGGTATACATAAACGCTTGCAAAACTAGTATGCCGGCGTGCATTGCTATCAAACGGAGAAATGCGTACCAGCCTATGAACGCCACTTTCCGCTTTTAAAAAGCCATAAGCAAAAGGGCCATCAAACTGAAGCGTTGCACTTTTTATTCCGGCACCATCTCCAGCCTGGTAATCAAGTTCCGTTACGCTCCATCCCTGCTTTTCGCCATACATTCTGTACATGCGTAGCAGCATTTCCGACCAGTCCTGGCTTTCCGTTCCACCTGCGCCGCTGTTGATCTGAAGAATGCCCGGCATTTCATCTTCAGGCTTATTTAGTGTGCTTTTGAATTCAGCTTCTTCTGTTGCAGTAACAGCGCTGTCATACGCAATTTTTACTTCTTCTTCAGAAGCTTCGCCTTCTTTCCAAAAATCGAAAAAAACGGCAAAGTCATCCACCTTCGATTGCACATTATTAAACAGGTTCATCCAGAACTCATTTAATTTAATGTCTTTCAAAATAGCGGTTGCTCTTTGGTTGTCATTCCAAAAACCGGGAGAAAGGGAAAGTTGCTTATCGTTATTTATTTTTTCCTGTCGATTAGCGACGTCAAAGAAACCTCCTCAAAACCAACAAACGGTCTCTCAAATCTTTTAATAATTCCTGTGTCATAGAGCGCAAATATAATAATGATTGTGTTAAAGAACTGCGTATATCCTGACAGTCCCTTATAGTGTAGATGCCAGGGAAAATAAACGATCAAAAGTTCAATTTTAAAAAGCTTTCATTTGAAAGGCAATTTTTTTTGAAATGAAATATTTTGATGCCCATGATTCTAATGCAACTCGTTTCTCCAGGAATATAAATAAATAAATTTAAGGCTTCACGGTAGCAAAAGTTGCCTAATAATTTTGTTCAAAAAAATGGTTTCTTTAACTTTAGATATGCTTAATGACGTATCTACCCTTTTAGAAAGAGATCTTAATAAAT
>JBDTKB010000045.1:0-4265 GCA_039935555.1 Ginsengibacter sp.
CCGATAACTATAATCAACTTACTGTAAATTGTAAAGGCGACTATGGTTTGATGTTCAGAGTTTATAATGATGCGGTAGCTTACAGATTTTTCACAAAGAAAAAAGATAGCATCATCATAAAAAATGAAGAAGCCAATTTCAATTTTGCAAACGATGATTCAGCCTTCATTCCGATTCAATGGGATTATCGCGATGGGCAAAATTTCAACTCTTCTTTCGAAGCCCTGTATCATCATATAACGCTATCACAATTTCCAAAAGATTCTTTGGCATTTCTTCCCTTGCTTGTTGATTTAGGCAATGTGAAAAAAGCGGAAATTCTTGAAGCTGATCTCGAAAATTATCCAGGTATGTATCTTGACTTAAACTCAACACAAAAAGGTTTAAAAGGCGTGTATGCTCCTTATCCTGCAAAAGAATATTTACACGGCGTCAATTATATCGCTTCTGACCGGGAAAATTATATTGTCAAAACAAGTGGTACAAGAAAATTTCCCTGGCGGATTGTTGCGATAAGTGAACAGGACAAGGATTTATTGAACAATGATATTGTTCAAAAGCTTGCATCACCTCCGGCACTGAAAGACTATTCATGGGTGAAAGCCGGACTGGTAGCCTGGGATTGGTGGAATAACCAAAATATTACCGGCGTTGATTTTCACGCAGGCATCAACACAAAAACTTATAATTATTTCATTGATTTTGCTGCTGCCAATAAACTGCCTTTCATTATAATGGATGGAGGATGGAGTGAGGGTGGTAATCTTTTAAAAGTGAGGCCTGAATTAAATTTGAAAGAGATCATTGATTACGGTAAACAAAAAAACGTGGGCGTTATTTTATGGGCAACCTGGTACGCTGTTGCAACCCAAATGGATACAGCTTTCGCTGTGTATTCAAAAATGGGCGTAAAAGGGTTTAAGATAGATTTTTTTGATCGGGATGATGCAAAAGTTGTTGCGTCAACTTATGCGATTGCAAAAAAAGCTGCCGAGTATAAATTGATGGTCGATTATCATGGCATATATAAACCAACAGGTTTGCAACGCACTTATCCGAATGTGATTGGCTTTGAAGGTGTTAAGGGTTTGGAGAATTTTAAATGGGCGAATGAAGATCAACCGACTTACACAACCACCATTCCTTTTATTCGTATGATGGCCGGCCCAATGGATTATACGCCAGGTGCTATGCGCAATGCAACACAGGCAGATTTCAGGCCGATTAATGATAACCCGATGGCGAAAGGCACACGCTGCAACCAACTTGCAGAATATGTAGTTTTCTATGCGCCTTTGCAAATGCTTTCTGATAATCCCACCATTTATATGAAGAACCAGGAATGTACCGATTTTATTAAGCAAGTGCCGACAACCTGGGATGAAACAGTGCCGCTTGATAGCAAGGTTGGTGAATATGTTGCCGTTGCACGCCATAAAGCAAACGATTGGTATATTGGTGCAATGACGAACTGGGATGCAAGAAATATTACGCTTGATCTTTCATTCCTTCCACCGGGAAAATATACAGCAGAAGTTTTTAAGGATGGCGTAAATGCAGATAGAAATGCAACGGACTATAAAAAAGAAATGATTGCTATTTCTTCAGGTGATAAGATCAATATCCATCTTGCTCCGGGCGGCGGTTGGGCAGCAAAAATAAGTAGGGTTCAATAGTACGTCTTCTTAACTTCTAAAATGCCTGACATACGATTTGCTTTTTTTATTGTTGCTGATGATAGGCTTAGCATCCACGCAATCATCAGCCTGTAAATAAAATGCTACTTCCGAAGCAATGGGAAATGGTACGCGGACAACTGGTTTTCTGATGTTATTTTATTTTTTGAGTTTGGCAATTGAACATTGCAAATTAAGTTTATACTACAGGTAGAAAGTTTCACATTGAACGAAATAAAATCATTAATTTTTATTGAACGTTGCCGTCTCAAGTCCATCCGCCTGAGCTGTAATTTTTATCCCTTTTTCCTGCTTTGTCTTTTGTACGGTAACAAGCAGCCTGCCATTATAAATATTGCGGGTATCCGTTTTATACGGCCCTGCAAAATCAAGTTCTCCATTGTCTACACCAATGATTTTTCCGTCGCCCTCCGCCTTTATTGTCACGGGAATTTTTGAGTCAATAACCTGGAGCCCGTTCTTGTCGGTTACCGTAACCTCAAAAAGCATCATATCACTTTCAACAGGGATACTCAATTCTGTTATCTTCAATTTTGCGGCATTCCCCGTAGTTACAAGTTTAGATGTGGCAACTTGTTTGCCTTTTATATAGCCTACGGCTTTTAACTCGCCGGGTTTAAAGGCTACCCTCCAGTCGTAAAAATAAGTATTGTGCGAAATTGTTTTGCGACCAAGCGAATGCTTGTTAAGAAAAAGTTCTACTTCATCACAATTGGTAGCAGCTCTAACCGTGTATGTTGAATCTTTTACAAAGGTCCATGAAAGCTTTGCCGGTTGGGAACTCCATGCATTGCGGGGCATTTCACCCGTTAATGTAAAAATCTGCAATGTGGGCTCTTCTTTCCAGTATGCCGACCGTTGATAAAAGCCCGCTTTTTTCCCTCCCGCAATATCTATCTCACCAGATGCACTTCCCCTGTTTGGCAAAGCGCCGGTCTCTCCAAGATAATCTATGCCTGTCCAAATAAAATCGCCTATCACATAATCATTATCCCGTACACCAAGCCAGTTATGCAGGGCATGTGTTGTTTCTGTACCAAGAAATATACGGTTAGGAAAACGCCTTCTTTCGGGCACATAGGTACTGTCTTTATATAACCTGTCTATATAATTGTAACCACCAATATCGAGCACATCCATAAACCCGTTTCGTGAGGAAACGTAGGACTGATCACAGGCTGAGGTAACCGGTCGGGTAGCATCTTCATCATGGCAAATATCCACTAGCTTTTTCGCCAGCTTCCAACCATCATCATTAAACTGATCGGGGATTTCATTGCCAATGCTATAAAGTATTACGCTGGGATGATTGCGGTCACGATGTAGCATTGCACGCAAATCCGTTCCGTACCATTGGTTAAAATAAAGATGATACCCAAACTTTGATTTACCCCTTGTATTTTCGGTATAATTAAGCGTCCAATCGCGGGTCCATTCATCAAAAGCTTCATCAAAAACATAGAAACCCATTTTATCACAGAGGTCATAAAACTCCGGTGTAAAAGGATGATGGCTTGGGCGAATTGCATTGCATCCCATTTCTTTTAATATACCGAGCCGGTAGGCCCAAATTGCCACTGGCACTGCATTGCCAAATGAACCAGCATTCTGGTGTACGCACACACCCTTCAGCTTCACCGGTTTTTCATTTACAAAAAGCCCTTTGTCTTTATCAAATCGTAAACTGCGGATGCCAAAAGTCGTAACAGTTTCATCAAGTTTTGTACCACCCAATAAAAGTGTACTCCTGAGTTGATAGAGCACAGGTGATTTATCTGACCAGAGAGAAGGTTGTGGCACCTCTATCAATTGACTAACGTTCTTTCCCGGATGCATGCTCAGCATGGTAATTTTTGATTCAGTGGTTGTCAAAATCTTTCCGTCAGGCGATATCACTGTGCTTCGTATAATAACATCTTTGGATTCAGGCTTTACGTTCCAGGGATCTTTCAGCCATGCCTGTCGCTGGCTTTCTGTGAGAAAATAAGGATCAATAGTATAGTCAGCTTTTATAATTGCTTTTTGTTGAGATACTTCAGGTGTTGAAATAAATATCCCGCCATCCAGCCGGAATTGCGTATATCCGGTAATTATAAGGCGAACATGCCTGTATATTCCTGAACCGGCGTACCAGCGCAATGCGGGTTCTGCAGCATCATCCACCCGAACGGCTAATATATTTGGCTTGCCATCTTTGTTTAGATATTCAGTAACATCATAATTAATATTGATAAAACCGTAAGGCCTGTGACCAAGAAAATTGCCATTGATCCAAACATCGCTGTTCATATAAATCCCATCAAATTGAACCACCACTTTTTTTGCTATATCCGGCGTTAAAAAACTTTTTCTATACCACCCGATACCGTGTATAAAATAGCCGGTATTTCTATCTCCTGTTGGCGGTGGGTTCACCGGTCCTTCAATACTCCAGTCGTGAGGCAGGTTCAGCACACGCCAATCACCATCGTTGAATGAAACGTCTTTGGCGGCCTGGTTATCGCCAAGCCAAAAGTGCCAGTTATCATCAAAAGGAATTACCTGCCTTGGATTTGATGATGAATCAGC
>JBDTKB010000046.1:0-11618 GCA_039935555.1 Ginsengibacter sp.
CTTTTTGCATTAAACCAGCTTGAAAACGAAAACAGGCTGCCGGCCGTAAAATATTTTGTAGATAGCCCGCTTAGTTTCGAAGCTACCCAGGTAATTAAAAGTTACCCACAATATTTTAATAGCCGCATTCAAAAAATATTAATGAGCGATAAAGATCCCTTCGATTTTGCAGGATTGCATTTTACCAAAAGCGTAGAAGAAAGTAAATCTCTTAATTATTTAAATGAGCCTTGTGTAATAATATCTGCCAGTGGCATGGCTGATGCAGGAAGGGTGAAACATCACATCAGTAACAACATCGAAAACAGTCGCAACTCAATTTTATTTTCAGGCTATTGTGAGCCTAATTCATTAGGAGGAAGGTTAAAGTTGCATCCAAAAGAAGTGGGCATTTTTGGCCAGCTTCATGAAGTGCACGCCGACATTGGTGAAATAAAAAGCATGAGCGCTCATGGCGATTATAATGACCTGAGCCAATGGCTCGCCTGCCAGGATCCGAAGCTTGTAAAGAAATTATTTTTAGTTCATGGAGATTATGATGTGCAGCAGGATTTTAAGGAAAGGCTTATGGGGAAAGGGTTTACTGAAATCGAAATTCCACCGCAACATTGGGAAATAGAATTAGGATAATCATTTTAAAAACACGCTAAAAAAATCAAAGTTACGTATCATGACAATTTCGATTTAAATTTTAGCGCGGGCTTTTCAATATAACTCCACGAAAGAAAGGCTAAGAACCCTGAACAGCAAAGTGACAAAAAAAAGTTTACTAACGTTGATTGGCTAAACGCAAATAACTGAAAAAAAAATTGTTGTATCGGGAAAGTGTAAATGTATACACCGTATGAAATGTCGGTTTTAATTTTAATGGAAAACCAATTGCTGAAAGCAATAAAATAAGTTGCAAGGCTAAAAAATATTACTTCATCCAGCATGATATCTACAGTGATAAGGTTTGTTATTTTCGCGATTAATAATAGCCCGCTGACAATAAGCAAATAGGCGCTTATCTTTTTCGAAATAAAATTTGTTTGCATAATTCCCCCAAACAAAAAAGTGCCGGCCAGTAATAAATTTTTATGATCGGGCATGAGTATGGAATACTGTCCTAAATCATTTAAAAGGATGAAAGCAATTATTAGGGTTACGAGAATTATTATTAGTATTTTTTTCCTTTTCATTATACCTGCAATCATTAGCAGAAATACCAAAGCATACATTTCCAACTCCAGCTTAATGCTCCATAACGAGCCATTGAAACCTGTCATCGCAAATTTTGGGTTTTCAAAAACACCCGGCAGCCTGAACCTGATCTTTAATCCTGAAGCGGTCCATAAATATTTCCAGGTATCTGCGTCAAAAAAATATTGCGAAATATGATAAGAAGTCAAAAGAGGCCCTGCAATAAAAACACTGATGATTACAACTACCAATAGCGCCGGGTAAATTCTTAACGCTCTTTTTTGTAAATAAAAAACTGGAGATGTTGTAGTGGCAGCGCTACGACTTACCAAATAACCACTCGTAAAAAAGAAAATGTATAAGCCCAACGAAGAAAAATAGAAATGTCCCCGTGTTAATTGGTGAAGCGGTTCCCTTAGTTCGTGACCGGTAATTGCGTACGAGTGTGTGATGCACACCAATATTGCCGCAAAAATTCGTAAGAAATTAAAGTTATTATTATGGCTCATGCGGATGATATCACCAATATTTTATTGCCTAAAATAGCCCGTTAGTTGATGAGATTAAAACAAATTATCGTAAAGATATTTGGCGATTCACATATTTCCCTAACACATCAAATTCAATATTTACAATAGTTTCCTCCTCAATATTTTTAAAATTTGTATGGTTGAATGTATAGGGAATAATGGCGACGGTGAAAGTATTGCGGCTGATATTAAAAGCAGTGAGGCTTACCCCATTCACACACACCGAACCTTTTTCTATTATTAAGGAAGCATATTGTTCATCAAAACGAAACGTAAATTCAAAACTTCCACCAAAATCTTTCCGGCTGATGCAAACGGCAGTGCCATCCACATGTCCCTGCACAATGTGGCCATCAAGCCTGGCATTCATCTGCATGGATCTTTCAAGATTTATAATATCATTTACTTTCCAGGTTTGCATATTTGTTTTATTGAGGGTTTCCTGGATGGCAGTTACGCGGTATTCTTCGCCATTAATTTCTTCAATCGTGAGGCAAACACCATTGTGGCAAAGGCTTTCATCAATTTTTAGCTGGTTAGCAATGGAGCTTTCAATCCAAAACGTTCTGTTCGTTTTATCCGAAAAAATCTTTTTTATTTGCCCAAGTGCTTCAATAATACCTGTAAACATGTGTTTTTTTTAATGATTTTTTGTCCCTGATTTTTAAATTTAAAAAATTACTTTATCTTCGCACTCCTTAAAAAAAAACAAAAGGAAAATTTATGCTCATTATTGATTCAAAAGATTGCGAAAATATTGATAAAGCACTCAAAAAGTATAAGAAAAAATTTGAGAAGAGCCGTACTTTGTTGCAGCTTCGTGAGCGCCAGGCATTTACAAAGCCTTCTGTAAAGCGTCGGTTCGAAGTATTGAAAGCGGTTTACAAGCAGCAAATTGCCAGCGGAAAGATTGAAGTTTAGCATATTTTTCGTTTAATATATTCTTTACACGGTTAGCATGAGTTCATTAACTTTACAGCTAACCGTTTTTTTATGCCCACACCTGAAGCATATCCTATATCAGCATTTCTTAATTATCTTACCTTCCAAAAGCGGTATTCGAGGCACACGATCATTTCCTACCAAAACGATCTGACGACTTTTTTTGAATTTGCCCTGTTGCAATATAAAATAACAGAATTATCATCCATGTCAGCATCGGTTGTGCGTTCCTGGCTTGCTTCTTTGAAAGCAGAAAAAATTGCATCAAAATCGATCAACCGTAAGATTTCTTCACTCAAGTCATTTTTTAAATACCAACTTAAAACGGGCAAAATTGATTTAAGCCCAATGCCAACTATCGGCTCATTGAAAGTCAGCAAAAGACTTCCTTCGTTTATTGCGCAAAAGGATATTGCTGAACTTTTCAGCAGCATTGAAATTACCACTTCGTGGGAAGAAAAAACTAATCGCCTTTTATTACTGATTTTTTATAATACCGGTATGCGCCTTAGCGAACTGATCAATTTAAAAGAATCGCAGGTTGATAAAAGTAACGGTTCCATTAAAGTACTGGGAAAAGGAAATAAGGAAAGGGTAATTCCGGTAAGCAATAATCTTTTGAAGGAAATTGCAATTTATATTGAAGGAAAAAAAACGTTGGAAGGGGAATTTTCCAATCCCTTGCTTTTAATTAATAAAAAGGGCAAAGGGTTGTATGCAAAATACGTGTATAATACCGTCACAACATACCTCGCAAACGTTTCCACAAATGAAAGAAAAAGCCCACATGTTTTGCGACACAGTTTTGCGACACATTTAACCAACAATGGCGCTGACATTAACGCTGTAAAAGAGCTGTTAGGCCACGCCAGCCTTGCTTCTACTCAAATTTATACACACAATTCAATAGACAAACTCAAAGAAGTTCACCGGCAGGCGCATCCCAAGTCGTAAATCTTTTTCGCAATGGCTTATTTTTTGAAATATTTTTTTGTAAAATGCGTTCTGAAATGTAACTTCATTTAGCTGGTTTTTTATGTTATAAATCAAAATTGCTTACAGCCTATGCCTCATTAATTTACCCGAATTATATTTATTGTTCACTGTTAAAACTTTCAATTATTATGAACGTTAACATTCAATCTCTGCACTTTGAAGCAGATTCAAAATTGGTTAGCTATGTAGAAAAAAAACTTTCAAAGCTTGGCCAGTTTCATGAGCGAATTACCAAGGTAGATGTGTTTTTAAAACTTGATAATGTGGTTCATAACATCAAGGATAAAATAGCTGAAATAAAAGTGCACGTTCCAAGACATGATTTTTTTGTAAAGCATTCATCCAAATCTTTTGAAGAAAGTTTTGATATAGCACTTGAATCTGTGATAACGCAAATAAAACGAAAAAAAGAAAAGATGGCCGCCTGAATCCTAATAAAAGATTTAACATCATCCCCGATTTTCGGGGATTTTTTTTGGAGTAAATTGTAGCTTACCTCTTTAAAAATCTCTTTTTTTGCGGGATTAATTTTTCAATTGTAATTGTTGTTTTATTAAAAAAGCGAAGGTTTCGCATTGCCAATAATTGTCCCCGATTCTTTAATATAATTTTTCTTTTTCAAAATTTTTCCATTAAGTATTTTGCATTACCTTTGCCTTCCCAAAAAATATCCCTTTAAGGCTGTTGATGGGAAAGTTCATTACAAGTCTGTTTTTAAGGCAATTGCCAGTGTAGCTCAGTTGGTCAGAGCAGCTGATTTGTAATCAGCTGGTCGGGGGTTCGAATCCCTCTACTGGCTCAGGAACGCAGGCGATTAGCAATGTAACGATTGCCAATTGCCTGCTGAAAATTGTAGGGCAGTTACCAGAGTGGCCAAATGGAGCGGACTGTAAATCCGCTGTCTTCGACTTCGGTGGTTCGAATCCACCACTGCCCACATAAAGTTGTTATTCAGTTTTTTGAAATAGTTTTTTTTGATCTCTTTCAAGCTGTTGTAGCTCAGGGGTAGAGCACTTCCTTGGTAAGGAAGAGGTCGTGAGTTCAATTCTCATCAACAGCTCTATTTTGAATTGAATAAAAATAATTAACAAGCGGAAGTAGCTCAATTGGTAGAGCGATAGCCTTCCAAGCTATAGGTCGCGAGTTCGAGACTCGTCTTCCGCTCTAAAAAGGTTTGTCTGCTTTTGATCGCAAGACTAGGCAGGCAATAGAAAAATTTTAAAAACAAAAATTAAATCAATTAAAATGGCAAAAGAGAATTTTAAAAGGGATAAACCCCACGTTAACGTTGGTACTATCGGTCACGTGGATCATGGTAAAACAACGTTAACAGCCGCTATAACCGATATTTTGTCTAAAAAAGGTTTGGCGGTGAAAAGAAATTATGATGATATTGATGGTGCTCCCGAAGAAAAAGAAAGGGGTATCACAATTAATACAGCACACGTTGAATATGCAACCGTTAACAGGCATTATGCACACGTAGATTGCCCGGGTCATGCGGATTATGTTAAAAACATGATTACTGGTGCGGCACAAATGGACGGTGCAATTTTGGTAGTTGCTGCTACTGATGGACCAATGCCACAGACAAGAGAACACATTTTGTTGGCACGCCAGGTAGGTGTACCACGTATGGTTGTTTTTATGAATAAGGTTGATCTTGTCGACGATCCTGAATTAATTGAATTGGTTGAAATGGAAATCCGCGAGCTGTTAACGAAAAACGGCTTTGATGGTGACAATACACCAATAATTAAAGGTTCTGCAACAGGTGCATTAGCTGGTGATGAAAAATGGGTTGCAGCAATTGATGAATTAATGGAAGCGGTAGATACTTACATTCCATTACCTCCCCGCCCGGTTGATCAGCCGTTCCTGATGAGTGTTGAGGACGTGTTCTCAATTACTGGTCGTGGTACAGTAGCTACAGGTCGTATTGAAAGAGGCCGTATAAAAGTTGGAGAAGGAATTGAAATTGTTGGATTGATGGAAAAGCCATTGACTTCAACCGTTACTGGTGTTGAAATGTTTAAAAAATTATTAGACGAAGGGGAAGCAGGTGATAATGCAGGTTTATTGTTGAGAGGTATTGAAAAAACCCAGATACGTCGTGGTATGGTTCTTTGCAAGCCGGGAACAATTACACCCCATACTGATTTCAAAGGTGAAGTGTATGTGTTGAGCAAAGAAGAAGGTGGGCGTCATACTCCATTTTTTCAAAAATACCGTCCCCAGTTCTACTTTAGAACAACAGATGTAACAGGAGAAGTTGAATTACCGGCAGGAACAGAAATGGTAATGCCTGGTGATAATACCAGCCTTACTGTAAAATTAATACAGCCAATTGCGATGGAAAAAGGTTTGAAATTCGCAATTCGTGAAGGTGGCCGTACTGTAGGTGCAGGGCAGGTTACTGAGATTTTAAAATAAAACCCCAACCCCTAAAGGGGCTTTGGAAACTGTTTTATAAATTTGCAAAGTACCTTGGGTTAATGCCTTAGGTACTTTGCTTTTTTAAAAGTTCTTTAATATTTATAAACTTCAAAAGTCCCCTTCAGGGGATTTAGGGGTGTATTTTACGGGCATAGTTCAATGGTAGAATAGAGGTCTCCAAAACCTTTGATCAGGGTTCGAATCCTTGTGCCCGTGCTGAGTTGGTTTTTAAAAAGGAAATAAAAAATTATGAATAAAATATCGCTTTACATCAGGGATTCTTATAAAGAAATGATGCAAAAGGTAACCTGGCCCACCTGGGAACAGTTACAGCAATCAACTATGATTGTTTTAGCGGCAACTATTATTATTACAGCTCTCGTTGCCGTAATGGATTTTGGAGCGAATGGTGTTTTAAAATTTATTTATTCTTTATTTAAATAATTATGACAGAAACTGAAAATATTGGAGCGGAAGTAAAAGTCGATGAAATTGAGGGAGCCGTACCTGCATCGCCTGAAAAAGATACTAAATGGTATGTTTTAAGGGTTGTTAGTGGCAAAGAAAGAAAGGTGAAAGAATATCTTGATAAAGACATCATCAGGAATGGATGGGATAAATTAATTCTCCAGATTTTTTTACCTGTTGAAAAAGTTTATAAGGTACAGAATGGTAAAAAAGTAATGCGGGAAAGAAACTTTTATCCCGGTTACATTATGATTGAAGTTTTAGAAGGAAAGCTTTCCGACGAGATCATCCAGCATTTAAGCAACATCACCAATGTAATGCACTTTTTAACCGACGGAAAAGGTTCAAAAGGAAATATTATCAGTTTGCGCAGGGCAGAGGTAAATAAAATGCTGGGTAAGGTAGACGAAATGGCTGATGCAGGTGGAATGACCATGAGTGAACCTTTCATTATAGGAGAAACAATCAAAATTATAGATGGGCCTTTCAATGATTTTAATGGGGTAATTGAAGAAGTTACTGACGAGAAGAAAAAATTGAAAGTACAGGTGAAGATATTTGGCCGCGCAACGCCGGTAGAGTTGAGCTATATGCAGGTAGAAAAAATTTCATAAGAAACTTTATAAAAATTGTAAAGCC
This sequence comes from Ginsengibacter sp., assembly GCA_039935555.1. Classification (GTDB taxonomy): domain Bacteria; phylum Bacteroidota; class Bacteroidia; order Chitinophagales; family Chitinophagaceae; genus Ginsengibacter. The sequence continues at coordinate 7,194 of JBDTKB010000046.1, forward strand.
CGTTTCGCAAAGGAACGGGCTTTTTTTATAAATTAAATTGCTCCAATGCCTTATTCTTCTTTTCGCTTAACTAATAAAAACCAATCATTTTCTAAAGGAAGATATCCAAGGTCGTAACAAAAGAAATAAACATTGCCCTTCTTATTTGTATAGGTATTGGTGAAATACTTGAATTGAAATCCTTTTTGTAAAAGCTTATCCTTGCTGGCCTTAGCCATTTCTTCACCGTCAGCAAACAGGTTTTCCAAAATGCGCCTGTTCTTTCCTAAGGCGTTATTGATGTTTCTAACAAGATTGATGGTGTTCGACTTTAGCTGGTTGTTATAATTATTTCTACAATAATCATCACAAAACTTTTTATCGGTTCTGCCCTTTACAATTTTACCACAGTTGAGGCAAAGTTTTTTGTTTTCATCTATCATATGCTAGCATTGGTTTATAGCGTTAAGGTACGATAAGAAATTTTCATTTACAAGCGCTTACAAACGGTTATATACAACTATAAACGATTAAAATACGAATACCGCTTTTTCATGTTTGCATCTTTGTGGCGTTGATGAAACAAAATGATTTTGAATTGTCGACTGAAATATAAATCAATTAAAAACAGGTTCATTAAAATGGACACAAAAATTAAATTATGAATGCTTTAAAAAACAAAGTGCAATTGATCGGAAACTTAGGAAATGCACCCGAAGTACGCAACACCGAAAGTGGAAAAAAACTGGTACGCTTTTCAATTGCAACGAACGAAAGTTACCGGAATTCCAAAGGCGAAAAAATTACTGAAACGCAATGGCACAATTTGATCGCCTGGGGAAAGGTTGCAGAAATTGCGGAGAAATATTTAATAAAAGGAACTGAAGTTGCCATTGAAGGTAAATTGATGAATAACAATTACACGGATAAAGATGGCAATAAAAAATACAGCACTGAAATTCAGGTGCATGATATATTGCTGCTGGGATCTAAGCCTGCCGCTTAAATTTTTTTTGCCACTGATTACACAGATTGGCACAGATTAAAAAACAAGAAGTGAACGTTGCGAATTTGTGTAATTAGTGGCAGTTTTTTTTATACTTATTTATTTTTCACGCTTAAAATTTTCTTATGCATAATCTTATGTTTGAAAAAGAAACTTATAAGATTATTGGTTTATGTATGGAAGTTCATAAAATACTTGGCCATGGGTTTAGTGAAATAGTTTATAAAGATGCAATGATGATCGAAGCGGAATTAAAAGATATTCAAATTCATAGAGAGAAAGAATTCAGAATTGAATATAAACAACGAACATTAAAACATTCATTCTTCGCAGATTTTGTATTTTACAATAATATCATTGTAGAAGTAAAAGCCGTTGAAGGTGCGATGGCCGATGCTTATATTTCTCAAACGCTGAATTATCTTAAGGCTTCCGGTTGCAGAGTCGGTTTGATTATTAACTTCGGAAGAAAATCTTTGGAACATCAACGACTAATTTTTTAAGTAATCCACTTTCTGTGTTAATCTCTGTAATCAGTGGCCAAAAAACTAAATGAATGCAAAATATAAATTCAATAGAACGAAATGAGGTGTTTGATCTTGCCTATAAATTTGTTACTGAAACCAGCGAAAATATTTTCCTTACCGGTAAAGCCGGTACTGGTAAAACAACCTTCTTAAAATATCTTAAAGAAAATTGCGCCAAAAATATTGTGGTGGCTGCACCAACGGGTGTTGCCGCTATAAATGCCGGTGGTGTTACGTTACACAGTTTATTTCAATTACCGTTTCATCCTTTTGTGCCAACAAAAAATAATAAAGATGAGCTGTTGGCAAAAATCAGGTTTAATAAACAACGGCAGCAATTACTGCGGAAAGTTGAATTATTAGTGATCGATGAAATAAGTATGGTTCGATGCGATACTATGGATGCGATCGATACTATTTTGAAATCCGTTCGCCGAAAATATGATGTTCCTTTTGGCGGTGTACAATTATTGTGCATCGGCGATTTATACCAGTTGCCGCCTGTTGCACAACGTCATGAATGGTCCATTTTGCAGGAATATTATACTTCCCCTTTTTTCTTTGATAGTAAAGTTATTAAAGAGCAAATGCCTTTATTAATTGAGTTGAACAAAATTTACCGGCAAAAGGAAGATTCGTTTGTTTCGTTGCTGAATAAAGTGCGTAACAATAATATGAATGCTGATGATTTTGAAGAACTACATCTTCGTTACAACGCCTCTTTTCGCCCTGCGTTGGAAGATAAATTCATCACGCTTACTTCGCACAATAACCAGGCTGATCAAATTAACCACCGCGAACTTCAAAAGTTATTAGCTACATCTTATAAATATGAAGCCATTATAGAAGATGATTTTCCGGAGAACAGTTACCCTGCCGATGGCTCCTTAATTTTAAAAGTTGGTGCACAGGTAATGTTCTTAAAAAATGACGTCATTTCAAAAAGGTATTTCAATGGTAAAATAGGCGTAGTAAAATCGCTGAAGGAAGATGAAATAATTGTAGAATGTGACGACATAAATATTTCTGTGTCAATGGAAACCTGGGAAAATTCGCGTTATGTTTTAGATAGAAATGATGGCAAATTACGGCAGCAAACCTTAGGCACTTTTTCGCAGTTTCCCTTGCGGCTCGCGTGGGCAATCACCATTCATAAAAGCCAGGGACTTACGTTTGAAAAGGTTATGATTGACGCCGGAGCTGCATTTAGCAGCGGCCAGGTGTATGTTGCTTTAAGTCGCTGCACCAGCCTTAGCGGCATTGTACTTTTATCAAAAATTCCGGCGGCAGCCATTTATAGTAATGATAACGTAATTAAGGGGCATAACGATTTAACGCACAAAGGCTCTTTAGCACAGCGTTTTGAAGGCGCCAGGCAAATTTTTACACAGCAGCTCCTGGAAGAAATATTTTCCTTCGATAGCATTGCCAGCACTGCTGACCTGTTGCTCTACCATACAAATGAGAATAAAAATAAATTAAATTCTGAAGGAATCGAATGGGTAAACAATCTGAAAAATAATATTCATCAAGATAAAATAATAGGTATCAAATTCCTGGGCACAATTGCCGGTTTGATGAAAGATGAACCCGTTGTTGAAAAGAACGAAAACCTTCAAAAAAGAATAAATGCTGCAGCTAATCATTTTGAGTCGAAATTTTTCAACTATCGCCAAACAATTCAAAATCATCCTATAATAACGGAGCACAGAGAAACTGCCAATGGCATCAATGAACATTTAAATGAATTGATGCAAGAAGTGAACATGGCTCTTTATTTTTTAGCGTATTGCAAAGGTGCTTTTTCAGTTACCACCTTTCTTCAGCATAAATTGAAATACGCATCCGCTAAAACACATTTAACGATTTATGCCAGCGGTAAAAAGCAGGACTATGCAGATATTTCGAACCGGGAACTATATGAGGAGTTAAAAAACTGGAGAGACAGCATTTGTGAGAAAACAAATATGCCGATTTATATGATTGCTAATCGCGCAACCCTATCAGAAATTTCCTTGTATTTGCCGATGAGCACAAAAGATCTTTTGAAAATTAGTGGTTTTGGAAAAGCAAAGGTTGACAAGTATGGAGAAGCAATTTTAAAGATGGTGAAAGATTATTGCGATCACCATAATATTTTAAGCAATATCGAGGCAAAAGAAGAAACTCCTAAACGGGAGAGAAAGCCAAAAGTCGATGAAAAGACTGATACAAAAACGGTTTCCTTTAATTTATTTAAAGAAGGCAAATTAATTGCGGAGATAGCTAAGGAAAGAAATTTTTCAGTTGGCACAATTGAAGGGCACCTGGCTTGGTTTGTTGGAAATGGAGATATTGAAATAAGTGAAATTGTTAGTTTAGAAAAGCAATTACTTATTAAAGCTGCTATAAAAAGTTATGGGCTTGAAAGCAATAAAATTTTAAAAGAAAATCTGCCGGAGTCTGTTTCTTACAATGAAATTAGAATGGTGAGAGGCTCGGACAGGCAGTTGTAAAATCTTGAAAAATTTTTGATGGAAACTATTGTTTGAAAAAGGATAATTATGGAGTTATGCAAATCAAACGGATACAATTTACTTTTTTAGCATAAAGTTCAATATCGCCAATACCGAACCAATGATCGCTAAAAACTGAACAACGCCAACGAGGTAAATAGAACGCATAATATCTATTTTATCTTCTTTAACAAGAAAACTATCTTTGCGGCTATTAAATTCAGAAGTAACTTCAGATTTTACAAAATCCACCAACTGTTGAGCCTCGCTATCGCCCAATTTGGTTTTTAAAGCATTGTATAATTGTATTTCTGAAATACTCATAAAGTAAAGATAATAAAACTTGCCTAAAAAACATTGGCGACTGTGTTACAATTTAAAATTATTTCAATACCTTTGCACTCCCAAAAAAAGTTCT
>JBDTKB010000047.1:0-10422 GCA_039935555.1 Ginsengibacter sp.
AATTCTCTTTTTTTTCTTTCTTTGATGATCTGTGTAGCGACTTTCCAAATATCTTTTTCGGCAGTGAAATACTCTTTCCTTTCACCTGTGATGATAACTCTATCTACAAGACCCCAACCAATGAGATCACGAATGTTCATGTTCACGTTTCCTCTGCTTATTGTAAGCTGTTCCATAATATCATCCTGCGTAATCGGATCGAAACTCACCAGCAGCAATGCATGTATCTGCGCCATGGTTCTGTTAATCCCCCAATGAGTGCCGAAAGCGCCCCAACTGCTTATAAACTGCTGCTTTGCATCTGATAATTTCATACCATAAAAGTAAATAACATTTCTGAACTTTCAAAATAAATTGAAAATTAAGTTTTGGAAAGTAAAGAATAGCGGTGCAAAATTTATAGGGGACGGCATAAAAAAAGGTTTAAAAAATTATGAAACTATAATCTTTTAAACCTTTAGACTTTTAAATCTTTATACTTTTTTACACCAGCATTGTTACCGGGTTTTCCATGTATTTCTTCAACGTCTGCAAAAACGCTGCACCCACAGCACCGTCTACACTTCTATGATCACAGCTCATCGTTACTTTCATAATATTCGTGACATCGAAACCGGCTCCTTTTTTTACCACTACTTCCTTAATTCTGCCTACGGCAAGAATGGCACTGTCCGGTGGATTAATAATTGCTGTAAAATCTTCAATATCCATCATACCGAGGTTGGAAATTGTAAAGGTGTTTCCAGTAAATTCGTCGGGCTGAAGTTTTTTATTTCTTGCTTTTTCATAAAGTCCTTTCGCATCGGATGCAATTTGAGAAAGCGATTTTTGATCGGCAAATCGAATAACCGGCACAATCAAACCTTCAGGCATTGCAACCGCGGAGCCGATGTGTACATGTTTGTTTTGCCTGATAAATTCTCCCATCCAACTGCTGTTTACTGCGGGATGCAATCTCAAAGCCATGGCACAAGCTTTTATTACCAGGTCATTGAAAGAAATTTTTACCGGGCTTACTTCGTTTAACGCTGCCCGTGAAGTCATTGCATTGTCCATGTTTATTTCCATGGTCAGGTAAAAGTGCGGCGCTGTAAATTTGCTTTCTCCTAACCGTCTTGCAATTGTTTTGCGCATTTGCGTGTTAGGAATATCCACATAACTTTCCTTTCCGGTTTGCTCAAATGGCTGAACCGGTTTTTGTTCGATAGCAGGTTTTTTACCTTCTTCCTTTTGTGGCGCAGGAGCAGCGCGGTACGAGTCTACGTCCTTCTTTACAATTCTTCCTCCATCTCCGCTACCTTGTATTTTTGAAATATCAATCCCTTTATCCGCAGCTAATTTCTTAGCAAGCGGCGAAGCTTTTAATCTCCCATTTGACGAGGCGTTGTCGCTATGTTCCTGCACAGATGAAGTTTTTTCTTCTGCTACCGGTGCACTTTCTTCCTTTGGCGTTTCTTCATTTGATGTTACTTCTGTGCTGCTATTGCCGCCACTTTTTTCTGCCGCTACAAATGCACTTAAGTCCGTTCCTTCCTTGCCTACTATTGCAATCACGCCATTTACTTTGGCAGCCTGCCCGGCTTCCACGCCAATATATAAAAGCGTTCCTTCTTCGTAACCTACCACTTCCATAGTGGCTTTGTCAGTCTCCACTTCAGCCAGCACATCGTCACTTTTTACGTTGTCTCCAACTTTTTTATTCCATTGAATAATTTTTCCTTCCGTCATGGTATCGCTTAAAAGAGGCATTCTAATTACCTTGGCATCTTTTGGTAATTCCGCAGATTGCTTATTTTCTTTTGGCTGTTCTTTAGTTTCGGGGGCCTCCTTTTTTGGTTCCTGTTTTTTCGGTTCCTCTTTTTTCGCAGCGGTTTCTTTCGGCGCATCGCCTCCTTCCAGAAGCGATTTGTAATCTTCGCCTTCTTTACCCACCACGGCGATAATACCATTTACCTTTGCTGCCTGTCCTTCTTCCACTCCAATATATAACAGGGTACCTTCTTCATATACTACTACTTCCATCGTGGCTTTATCAGTTTCCACCTCCGCTAATACGTCGTCGCTTTTAACCTTATCTCCAACTTTTTTATTCCATTGGATAATTTTCCCTTCGGTCATTGTATCACTAAGAAGAGGCATCCTTATCACTTGCGCCATAAATATTTTGAGTTATTTTATAAAAATTGAGAGGGTGAAATTAATGCAAAATCAGCAAAAGATTTTCTATGAAATATTCGTGTTTCTTTATTCATGTTTTTTAAAGCCTTGCTGTTGCTTAATTTTAAAGTTCGCGGCTAAGAACCCACTCTACTTCATCAAAGCCAAATCTTCTTTCAATGGCATCTTTGGTAATTAATTCTCCGGATTGAGAAACGCCAATAATTTTGGTTTCAAAAACAATATTTCCCTTTTTTAGTTTTACAGTCTTTTCCCTGCAAAACAATTTTTCGTTATACTGTTCAAAAAGTTTCGTAAAATTTCCCTTTTCAAGCTCATTGATCTTTGACAATATAATCTTATGAAGTTCTGCTGAAAGTTTAATTGCATCATAATTCTTACCCGTCACTTGCTTTAATGAAACCGCATTGCGAATTTCCGGATCAAAAGCTGATTGGTTTATATTGATTCCGACACCAATAATGGCCACTGCCATAAACTGCCGTGAATAACGTTTTCTATAAGCACGCCTCCTGCCTTCCTGTCATTTATAAAGATATCGTTTGGCCATTTTATTTTTATGCTTTCTTTAGTATATTTTGAAAAAAATGCTACACATCCCACTGCCACCGCAACGCTCACCTGAAATTGCTTTTGTACAGGCAGCCACTGCATTTCAGCTATTATCGTGAGTATAATATTTTCACCCATTTTACTTTGCCAACTTTTGCCCCGTCGTCCTTTTCCGGCGGTTTGCTCCATAGAAAATACGGCTTCATCACTGCTTGCAAGGCCCTTTTTAACCAATGCCATGGCATAGTTGTTGGTACTATCAACGCTTTCCAGAATTGTAAATTTTTTGGTAGTTAACCGCATTAAAATCTTATTAGTAAAGAATTAGTATTTTTGATGAAAAGGTTGCCTAAAAAGTTTGAAACATAACTGCAATCTACCCTAATAAATTTTATTTTCTATGCCCTGAAATAGTGCATAAAAATTGACTAAAATGAACGCATTTGAATAATTTAACGCTCTTGGCCAAAAGGAAAATGCCGCCTCATACCAGGTTAACGAGAAACAGCAAAATTTTTAAGACAATAATACACGCCATAAAGGAGAAAAAGGGAGAAAAAATAATTAGCCTTGATCTTAAAAAGATTCCCGAAGCTGTGTCTGATTTTTTTATAATTTGTGAGGCTTCAAATAATGTCCAACTAAAGGCTATAGCTGATTCCATTGAATATGAGGTTAAAAAGACTTGTGGGGAATTGCCGTTTAAACATGAAGGAAGGCAGGGTGAGCAATGGATTTTGATAGATTACGTGAATGCGGTCGTTCACATCATGTTGCCGGAACCAAGAAAGTTTTACAGGCTTGAAGAAATGTGGAGTGATGCATCGGCAGCTGAACATTAATTTAAAATTTTATAATCTTACTTTACACTTAATTACCCATTTTAAAATAAAAAAATTCCGCGATAATTACCGGAATAATAAAATAAAATATTGCAAGGCAAGCATATATGGCAACTGAAGAACAGAAAAAGAAACCTTTACAAAAAAGACTCAATCCGCTAAATAATAATGGTACTGAAGAAGATCCCAAAAAGCGTCCGCGTTTAAGTATATACTGGATTTACGGAATTATTTTCGCTGCAATTATAGGCTACAATCTTTATAGAAGCACCGGTGGAAACGGGTTTGAAATAGAAAACACACAATTTTTCGCCATGTTAAAGCAGGGTGATGTAGATCAGATAAAGACCGTAGGTAATAAGAAAATTGTAAGAGTATTTATTAACCCCCAGGCATTGCAAAATAATGCCGCATTTTATAAAACCGTTTTCGGAGCCGATTATGATGCAGCGATAAAAACGCCTCCTCCGCAAGCTTTTTTCAGCATCATAAAAGATGAAACCTTTGCGGCAGAAATGCTTCAGTTTTATAAAGACAATACTGGAGTAAAGCAAGTGCCTGATAAGCCGGGTGACGAAGGAGAATTATTTGGCCAAATTGTTAGCACACTTTTGCCAATACTATTAATTGGCTTGTTATTTATTATGATGATGCGTAAAGTGGGCGCCGGCGGCAGTGGCGGTGGCCCTGGTGGCATTTTTAATATTGGTAAATCAAAGGCAACTTTATTTGATAAAGGAGCCAGGGTGAATATTAATTTTGGAGATGTAGCCGGGCTGGATGAAGCCAAAGTGGAAGTAATGGAAATCGTTGACTTTTTAAAAACACCTAAAAAATATACTGCCCTGGGTGGTAAAATACCTAAAGGCGCGCTTTTAATTGGGCCTCCTGGTACGGGTAAAACTTTATTGGCAAAGGCTATGGCTGGGGAAGCACAGGTTCCTTTTTTTAGCTTAAGTGGTAGTGATTTTGTGGAAATGTTTGTTGGTGTGGGTGCCAGCAGAGTTCGCGACCTTTTTAAACAAGCACGTGAAAAAGCACCTTGTATCATTTTTATTGATGAGATAGACGCCATAGGTCGGGCTCGCGGAAAGAATATGATGATGAGCAATGATGAGAGAGAAAATACGCTCAATCAATTATTGGTGGAAATGGATGGTTTTGGAACGGACCTTGGCATTATTATACTGGCGGCTACAAACAGGCCTGACGTGTTAGATAGTGCGCTGTTGCGCCCGGGCAGGTTTGACAGACAAATTACTATCGATCGTCCTGATCTTGTTGGACGCGAGGCTATATTTAAAGTTCATTTATTACCTATAAAAATTTCTCAAACGCTGGACGTTCATAAACTTGCGGAACAAACGCCAGGGTTTGCCGGAGCCGATATTGCAAACGTTTGCAACGAGGCTGCCCTGATAGCAGCGCGGAAAGGAAAGGATGCGGTGGATATGAGCGATTTCCAGGATGCGATAGACAGGGTTATTGGTGGACTTGAAAAGAAGAATAAGATTATACTTCCTGAAGAAAAAGAAATTATAGCCTACCATGAGGCAGGTCACGCCATCTGCGGCTGGTTTCTCGAGCACGCTTACCCATTATTAAAAGTTACGATTGTTCCAAGGGGCACCGCAGCACTAGGCTATGCGCAGTATACACCAAAGGAGCAATATCTTTATAATACTGATCAGTTGCTCGATCAAATTTGTATGACACTTGGAGGAAGAGCTGCTGAAACAATTTTCTTTGGTAAGATTTCAACGGGAGCCAGTAACGATCTTCAACAAATTACCAAAATGGCTTATGCTATGGTAACCGTTTATGGCATGAATGAAAAGGTAGGAAATGTAAGTTTTTATGATCCCCAACAGGACAATACATTTACAAAACCATTTAGCGAAGAAACTGGAAAAATGATTGATGAAGAAGTAAGGCAATTAGTAGAAAAGGCTTTTATACGGACAAAAAAATTATTAACTGAGAGAAAAAATGAAGTAGAGATTTTGGCAAAAGAACTGCTCAAACGAGAAGTCCTTTTTCAAAGCGACGTTGAAGCTTTAATAGGCAAACGGCCATATGAAGACAAGAAAGCGCTGGATTTTGTTGACAACCCTAAAGATGCAGTGATAGATCCACCGCTTCTCGAAGGCCAGATTCCCGGAGGATAAAATGAAAAAATAATGAAGGTTTCTTCCTCAAAAGAAAAAATTTTAAAAAAAATAAGAGAGGCACTGAGCAATCCGGTGCCTTTACCTTTTCCAAAAAGTGAAGGAACAAAATCTGTGTTTTTACCGCAAACAGAAGATCTTGAATTAGTATTTGCGGAAGAGTTTACAAAACTTCTTGGCAAATTTGCTTTTTGTGTAAATGAGTCTGACATGAAACACCAGTTGGAACAATTGGCAATACAAAAAAAATGGACCAATCTATATTGTGTTGAAAAAAAACTGCTACAGATTTTCGACCAAGGCAATTCCCTCTCTTTAAACAAGTCAACGCTGGCCGATTGCGACGCTTCCATCACTTCCTGCAAATATCTTGTGGCGCGCACTGGGTCTATAGTTATGGCTTCTGATCAGCAAAGTGGCCGCACTGTTAGTGCTTATTCTCCTGTTCATATTTGTATTGCTTATGTCAGCCAACTTGTTTATGATACAAGAGATGCGCTTAAATCGTTAAGAACCATACATGGAAATAGTTTCCCCTCGTCTGTAACATTTGCGGCAGGTCCCAGCCGTACTGCAGACATTGAAAAAACGCTCGTCGTTGGTGTTCATGGGCCAAAAGAAGTTTACTTATTTTTGATTGATGAAGCGTCAAAATAATGTTAAGCTTCAGCAAATTTTCAAATGACTGATTTACGAAAAAAAATATATTTTCTTTCTGACTTCCACTTAGGCGCGCCTGATTATGAAACGAGCCTTGTAAGAGAAAAAAAAATCGTTTCTTTTCTGGATGAGATAAAAAACCATACTTCTCACATTTTCATTCTTGGCGATCTTTTCGACTTTTGGTATGAATACAAGAAGGTTGTTCCGAAGGGATTTGTAAGGATTTTGGGCAAACTTGCAGAGTTGACCGATAGTGGAATTGTCATCAAATTTTTTGTAGGTAACCATGATATGTGGATGAATAGTTATTTCGAAAAAGAGTTAAACATAGAAGTTTTTTATGAGCCAAAGGAGTTTGATTTTAACGGTAAAAAATTCTTTGTTGGGCATGGAGATGGATTAGGCCCGGGCGATCATCGCTATAAATTTTTAAAGAAAGTTTTTCGAAATAAATTATCACAAACTGCTTTCGGGGCGCTGCATCCGGGCACGGGTATTGGGCTTGCTAATTACATGAGCCGCAGAAGCAGGATCGCCGCGGGTAAAGCTGACGAACAATTTTTAGGTGAACAAAAAGAATGGCTGATTATTTTCAGCAGGGAAATACTCGAAAAAAAACCTGTTGATTATTTCATTTTTGGCCACCGCCATTTGCCCATAGATTTTAAATTGGATGATAACAGCAGGTACATTAATCTTGGTGATTGGATTAAGTATAACAGCTATGCAGTATTTGATGGAGAAAATGTTGAGCTAAAATATTTTGAATCATGATTTGCTTTGTAAAAAAATATTTTTGCTTTTTTTTTATACTTACATTGGCAGCGCCTTTTACCAGGGTAAGCGCACAGGATGATTCCCTGTACCGCTTTTTAAAAAAAATTGAATTCCCAATTTCATCTTTTACCGTTGATAATTTAGGTGAGCTTTATATTATTAATACAGACAATCAACTAAAAAAATATAATGAAAAAGGAGATTCCGTCGGCGTGTTTAACCAGGTTACAAAATATGGAAAGCTGAGTTACGTGGAAGCCGAAAATCCATGGAAAGCCATTCTTTTTTATAAAGATTATTCGACTATTGTATTGCTGGACAAATACCTGAATGTAGTTACGAGTATCAATCTCCGTAAACAAAATATTTTCCAGGTAAATGCTGTAACTACTTCGTATGATAATAACATTTGGCTATATGATGAGCAGGAAAATAAATTGAAAAAAATTGATGACCAGGGCAATACTATTTTCGAATCTGTTGACTTCCGGTTAATTTTTGATTCTGTTCCAACCCCAAAAAAAATTATTGATGTTGATGGATTTGTTTATTTGTATGACCCCGAAAAAGGACTTTATATTTTTGATTATTATGGAAGTTTTAAAAGTAAATTAACCTTTCTGCACTGGACTGATTTAGCTATTATTGATAAACAGGTTTACGGTTTTGATAAAGAGCATTTATACCATTATACGCCGCCGCTGCCTGATGTAAAAGAATATTTATTGTCGCGGGAATTACAAGATAATAATTCAATAAAAGTGAGCAACCATAAACTCTATGTTCTTAAAAATCAACAACTGCAAATCTTTTCTCTTCAATAGGTTCAGTTCATGTTTTAAATTGCACTATGAAATTTTTAGACCAGGTCTATTTTGATAATACACTACGCAGTTACCTCATTGTTGCGATAACTATACTGGCGGCATTATTATTAAAAAGAATTATTTCAAAATATGTTACTTCCCTGCTTTTAAAACTTGTTAAAAAGAAATCAGACAAATTTGATCAATTAAGATTTGAAAACCTGATAGTAACTCCGATCGAAAGAATTTTAATTGCCCTGATTACTATTCTTTCTCTTGACAGGCTTAATTTTCCCGGCATTCTTTTTTTTAAAATTCACGATGTTACCAGCCTTGATATTGCCGATGGCATCGCTTCGGCAATTATTATTGTTTGTTTTGTTTCACTAATAATACGGTTTATGGATTTCCTGGTATTGTTGATAAAGGACAAAACTACAGATGGAAAAACCGCTCCCGGTCAACACCAGCTATTGTTTTTCTTCAAAGATTTGATCAGGGTGATCATTATTATTATTGGCATTGTGTTCGTGATAAAAATTTCATTGAAAATCAATATTGGCAACCTTCTTACGGGATTAAGCATTGTCGGTGCGGCATTGGCTTTATCTGCAAGGGAAAGCCTTGAAAACCTGATTGCCTCTTTTATTATATTTTTTGATAAGCCTTTTGAAACCGGCGATCTTGTAAAAGTGAACAATGTAACGGGCACGGTTGAACGCATTGGATTACGAAGCACACGGTTACGCACAGCCGAAAAATCTATGGTCACGGTTCCAAACAAACAAATGGTTGATAGTATCCTCGATAACTGGAGCGTTCGCAATCTGATAAGAAATGAAATAAAAACATTGTTATCGCCGCATACATCAGCAGAAAACCTTGAACTGATGGTGAGTGAAATAAAAAGCATTCTTACATCAAAGAAAGAAAAAATTAATTCTTTTTCAGTTTATCTGCAAGAAATTAATAACGATAGTGCCGTGATTATGGTCGTTTATTTTATTCACTTCCCGATGGATACTGACGATCAAAATAAGCTCAAAGAAGAAATAAACCTTGATATAAGAAAGATGCAGGAAAAAAATGAAATAAAGTCATCAAGCGTGGCCAGTGTAAAACTCGTGAGTTGATGTTGGTTTACATGTAAACGAATTATTATTGATTAATAATTTCGGTAAGCTCTTTTTCCCAATGACCGGATTTCCCGTATTCAACAACCCGGCCCAACTCTTTTCCATCTTTCATTACAACTATTGTAGGCGTGTGGGTTATATTCATGGCTTTGGCAAGATTGCCGGTTGTTGACATTTTATGATCAAGCGCAAAAACAGTAATCCTGTTTTCCGGAAAGTCTGATGCCTCCTGAATTTTATAAAACTTAGGCAAAATAAAATGCGTGTCTTCGCACCACGTTCCCCCAAAAAAGAGGAAATAAATTTTGTCTTTATTTTTTGAAAATGCCGCAACTGCATCTGCATCAGGCTTAGGATAAATACGCTGGCTTTCAGCATACCACTTAAAAGCCGTATCATTAATCAAATCATTTTTCGTAATAATGCCTTCCAGCATTTTCTTATTATCATGCGCTGAATCCACTAACACAACAAATGAAGATGCCGATGTGGATTGAGCTTTTGCAACAAGTGTTATAGAAAACAAAGTGAAAAATAACGCAATAAAATTTTTCATAAGTTTTCTATAAATTGTTTTTTAATTCTAGTAAAAACCATTTTATTTTTTGTAATGATTCCAGCATTTCGTGCCGCTCACCTGCTGCTTTATTATTTTTTAAAAATTCTTTGGCGCCATCTATGGTATATTTTCTTTCCCGAAGTAAATGATAAATCATTTTGAGATTCTTTACATCTTCAGGCCTGAAAAAACGATCGCCTTTCCTGTTCTTCTTTGGCTTTAAAATGGTGAACTCATTTTCCCAATATCTTATTAACGACGTATTTTCTTTAAACATTGCCGCTACATCTCCAATAGAATAATATTGTTTTTGAAAAAGAATTTCATCTGCAGGAATCTCAATAAGATCGGCTGCGACACCCATATCCTTAAGGCTTTTGCGCCCCCTTTTTTGCTTGGTTGAAACAACACTTGCACGCGTCGCTTTATCTTCCTCATTTTTATTTGGAGAGCCATTTTCAAATTCAAATGTTATTTGCGACAGCGCCATTAATCGAGACTTTTTGCACTTCCGGTAGAAGCTATTTTTAAAATTCTGTCAAACTGCTCGGGTGTAAGATCGTTATAAAAAAAATAAACCGGATCAACTTCCTGTCCGTTTATGTGAACTTCATAATGGCAATGCGGGCCCGTGCTTTTTCCGGTGCTTCCAACCCAGCCAATCACTTCGCCTCTTTTCACTTTTTCCCCGGGCCTTACTTTTACTCTTACCATATGCCCGTACAAAGTTTCATATCCATA